>NZ_JBJLRI010000039.1:0-39906 GCF_050871405.1 Kineococcus esterisolvens | reverse complement strand
CACCGCCCGACCCCCGCCACCCCCCCCCCCCCCCCCCCCCCGCCGCCCCCCCCCCCCCCCCCCCCCCCCCCCCCCCCCCGGGCGCGCGGCCGCCATCCCCTGGGGGGCGTGGTGCCGGTGGGACCGGCCTTTTCCGAGCGGCCCGGCGGGTCGTCGGCCGAAGGTGGAAGTGTGCGAATGCAGAGGGTTACTTTCGCGGACCGTCTCCACTACGGTGCTCACGGCGACGCTGCCATCCCCCCTACCTTCGACGAGGGAGACAGACATGCCGGACGGTGCGAACACCCTGCGTCCCCCGTCCCTCTCGGTGTCCGTCCCGCCCGCGGTCCTGCCGGCCGCGCGCCACGTCAGTCCCCTGGAGGACGCGCAGGACGTCGGCCCGGTGCTCCTGTCCTCCCCTCCCGTGGACCTCGACCTGGTCATCCCCGCCTACAACGAGGAACACCGCATCAGCCCCACCATCGAAGCGATCGTGGCGGAGGTCAGCACATCGCCCTACTCCGTGCGCCTGCTCGTCGTCGACAACGGGAGCATCGACGCGACGGCCGACGTCGTCGGGAGGCTGAGCGCGCGCCACCACTGCGTGCACCTGATCAGTTGCCAGCAGCAGGGCAAGGGCGCCGCCGTGCGCGCCGGCGTGGCGCACGCCGACGCGCCGTTCGTCGGGTACGTCGACGCCGACCAGTCCACACCGCCGGAAGCGGTCCTCACGGGCCTCGCCATCCTCCGCTCCGGCTGGGACGTGGTCATCGGTTCCCGCCGCGCCTTCGGTGCGCGGTACGTCGTCCCGCAGCCGCTCGTGCGGCGCTTGGGCAGCAAGGCCTTCAACCTGGCGGCGACCACGATCACCGGCCGTGTCAGCGACACCCAGTGCGGTATGAAGTTGTTCCGCACCGAAGCCGCCAAGCGCCTCTTCGCCCTGGGCAGCCTGAACGGTTTCGCGTTCGACGTGGAGGTCATCGCCCGCGCGAAGCGAGCCGGTCTGCGGGCCATGGAGCTCCCCGTGGCCTGGGTCGACAGCGAGGGCTCGAGCTTCCACCCGCTGCGCGACGGGGTTCGCGCGTTCGGTGAGCTGTACGCGGCGCACAAGGTGTTGCGCGCGGCGAGCGACTGATCCCTCATCCGTTCCCGCGCCCCGTCCGCGGCGGCGCCGCTCCCGCACGTGCGCAGCACCACGACCCTGCACGGCAGGAGTCCTGGGGCCGCCGCGCCCACCCGAGACCCGAGGAGTTCCCGATGCTCGTGATCACGAACTGGCGTGACCTCGACCACCCCGAAGCCGGTGGTGCCGAGGTCGTCTGTCAGGAACTCGCACAGCGCTTCGCGCGGGACGGTCGGGACGTGGTGCTCGTCTGCGCCGACGTGCCCGGGGCGCCGCGCGAGGAGGTGCGGGACGGGTACCGCATCGTGCGCGGTGGTGGACGCTTCACCGTCTACGGCCACGCCCTGCTGTGGCTGCTGCGCAACCGTGACCGGGTGGACGGCGTGGTCGACTCCCAGAACGGGATCCCCTTCTTCACCCCGCTCGTGCTGCGCTCCACGACACCGGTCCTCATGCTGCTCCACCACGTGCACCAGGACCAGTTCGCGAAGTACTTTCCCGCGCCCGTCGCGGCCGTGGGGCGGTGGCTGGAGAGCGCGGGCAGCCGGGCCGTGTACCGGCGTCGCGGGATCCTCGCCGTGTCACCCTCCACCAGGACGGACGCGCGCCGCCGGCTCGGCCTGCGCGGGGAGATCTGGGTGACGCCTCCCGGCTGGTCGGTCAGCGAGCAGGTCCGCACCGCCCCGCCCGAGCGCACCCCCCACCCCTCCGTGGTGTGCCTGGGCAGGCTCGTCCCGCACAAGCGCACCGAGATGGTGATCCAGGCGTTCCCCACCGTGCTGAACCGGGTGCCGGACGCCCGGCTCACGATCGTCGGCCGCGGCACCGAGGCGCCCCGCCTGAGGCAGTTGGCCGCCGACCTGGGCGTCGCCGACGCGGTCACGTTCAAGGAGGGCCTCGACGACCTGCAGCGCGACCAGGTGCTCTCGAGCGCGTGGATGACGGTGAACGCGTCGCAGGGCGAGGGGTGGGGGCTGTCGGTCGTCGAGGCCAACGCCTTGGGCGTGCCCGCCCTCGCCTTCCGCCGGCCGGGCCTGCGCGACTCGATCGTCGACGGCGAGACCGGCTGGCTGATCGACGACGACACCGACCTCGGGGAAGCCGTCGTGGCCGCCCTCGGCGAGCTGCGGGACGAGGGCCGCGCGCACCAGGTGGCGCAGCACGCTCGTCGCTGGGCGTCGAGGTTCACGTGGGACGCCATGGCGCAGCGGGTCCTCGGTGCCCTCGAGTCGGAACGCCGCGCTCTGGCGCTCGGCGGTCGCGACCGCCGGACCTCGTCGGACGTGAGCACGGTGGTGACGGTTCCGCTCACCGCCCTGCCGGAGAACTGGCAGGACGCCCTGCGCCGGGCCGACGCGTGGGAGCGCAGCGGGGACACCGTCTCGCTGCTGTGCCGGGGGGCGGACACGCAGAACGTGAGCCGGGTGCTGGAACGCCTGGGGGTCCGGGACGAGGACACCTCCCGGAACCGGGTGTCGGTGTCGGTCGCCCGCACCGCCGACCTCCTGCGGCTCTCCTCCCCGGCCGCCCAGGGCAGTGCGTGAACCGCACCGGGAGCACCTCCTCCGTGCCCGCACCGCGCGGCGGTGAACGTCGCGAGCGGGCCCGGGCACAGCGGGGCACGTCGGCCCTGCTCGCCTCCACCGTCCTCACCGCCGTGGGGAACTACGCGTTCAGCCTCGTCCTGATCTGGTTGCTGCCCGGCGCGGGCTACAGCGCCTTCGCCACCGGATCGTCGCTGCTGCTGGTCGTCGGCACGATCGCGTCCGCGGCCGTCCCGTGGGTGCTCGCCCAGGAGGTCGCCTCGGGCGACCCCTCGCGCGCGCAGCGGGCCGCGCGCGCCGCCACGACCGCCGCCGTCCTGCAGGGCCTGCTCGCCGCGGGCGTGGCGGTGGCGGTGTCCGCGCCGTGGGCCCCGCCCGCGCTCCAGGCCGTCCTGGCCGTCACCTGCCTCGCCACCTTCCTCTCCGGGAACGTGGTCGGCTCGCTGCAGGGCAGGCGTTGCTTCCAGCGGATCGCCGCCCTGCGGGTCCTCGAACTGGTCTCGCGGCTGGCCGTCGGCGTCGGTCTCGCCCTGGCGGGCCTGGGGCCCACGGGCGCGCTGCTCGGGTTCACGGTGGGCAGCGCCCTCGTCGTGGTGCTGGGCGCCGTGGCCCTCGGGGCGGTGGCCCGGCCCCGCCTGCCCCGCCGCTCCGACGCCGCCCTGCTGCGCCGGGCCGGCGGGCAGCTGGCCGTCCAGGGCGGGGCGGCCGCCCTGGCGGGCCTCGACGTCCTCGTCGCCGCGGCCGTCGTCGGGACCTCGACCCGCCTCGGCGCCTACCAGGCCGCCACGGTCCTCGGACGCGTCCCGATGTTCGTCGCGGTGGCGCTGTCCATGGTCGTCTTCGCCAGGCTCGCCGCTGCACCGGTCGACCGGCACTGCCGGGTCGTGGCCACCAGTTGGCGCCAGTACGTGCGCCTGGCGACGCCCGTGGCGCTCGTCCTGGCCACCGTGCCCGGCCCCGTCCTCCGGGCGCTGCTGCCACCGCAGTACGGCTCCCTGGGTGAACTGCTCGTGCTGACGGCGGTGGGGGGGTGGCTCCTCGGGGTCCTGAACCTCCTGGCCACGCACCTCAAGGCCGTCGACGACTTCACCCGTGCCGCGGTGCCCGTGCTGCTGGGTGCCGTGCTCATGGTCCCGGCGGTGGCGCTGTCGGTGTCCACCGGAGGCGTGCGTTCGATGGCCGTGGCCGTGCTCGTGGTCCTCGCCGTGGCCGCGGCCCCCCTGCTGCGCAGCACCGCGCGCCGCTGGCCCGGTGCTCTGCGGCTGCGCGAGGTGCTCGTGTGGGTGCCCGCCGGCGCGGTCCTGGCCGTGCTCCACGACCGCGCCGGCGCGTGGTTCGCCGCCGCCGCGCTCGTGGGGCTGTCCGCGCTCCTCGCCTTCCGCGCGAGCGCCGCACCGGGAACCGGTGCCGAACACGATGGAACGACGAAGGAGGGCGAGCGCTTGAAGATCCTGCACCTCGGGTTCGAGGACCCACGACGGCCGGGCGCCGGGGGCGGCTCCGTCAGGACGCACGAGGTCAACGCGCGCATCGCACGGACGTGCGACGTGACGGTCCTCGTGGCCAGGTACCGGGGGTGCCGCGACTACACCGCGGACGGCGTCCGCTACGTCCACGTCGGGGCGCCGCTGGGCTACTTCGGGTCCGTCCTGGCCTACTTCGCCGCCCTCCCGGCGGCCCTGGTGCGTCACCGCTCCGACCTGGTCGTCGAGGACTTCGCCGCACCGTTCTCCTCCGTCGCGGTTCCCTGGATGACGCGCCGGCCCGTGGTGGGCGTCGTGCAGTGGCTGTTCGCCCGGGAGAAGGCGCAGCAGTACCACCTGCCCTTCCACCTGGTGGAGGGCATCGGGCTGCGGTCGCACGAGCGGCTCGTCGCCGTCTCCGAGGACCTCGCCGGCGAGCTGCGCCGGCGCAACCCGCTGGCCCAGGTCCACACCGTGCCCAACGGCCTGCCGGACGCCGCGTTCGAGGCCCGGCCGGCGGGGCAGCGCGCGGACCTGCTGTACCTGGGGCGCCTGGAGTGCGCCCAGAAGGGGCTCGACCTCCTCCTCGACGCCTACGCGGCGGTCGCTCCGGCCATCGGCTCGGACCTCCTGCTGGCGGGCGACGGCCCCGACGAGCAGAAGCTGCGATCGCGCGTCGCCGAGCTGGGGCTCGGCCGGCGGGTGCGGTTCCTCGGGCGGGTCGCACCCGAGGACCGCTTCACCCTCCTCGCCTCCGCGCAGGTCGTGGTCATGCCCTCGCGCTACGAGACCTTCGGGATGGTCGCCGCCGAGGCGGCCGCCGTGGGGACCCCCGTCCTGGCCTTCGACATCCCGTGCCTGCGACAGCTGGTCACACCGGCCAACGGGGTGCTGGTCCCCGCGTTCGACGTGGAGCGCTACGCGCAGCAGGTGGCGCGCCTGTCCCAGGACCCCGGGGCCTGTGCGCGCCTCGGTGCCGCCGGGCCCGCGACGGTCGAGAACCTCCGGTGGGACCGGCTCGCCCGGGCGCAACTGGCCGTGTACGAGTCGGCGGTGGCGGGCGAGCCCGTGGCCGCGGGCCGCGAACCGGAACCGGACACCGTGATCCCCGAGGCGATCACCCCTGCGCACCGCAACCGCTGGACGGGCGGGGTGCGCCGGACCCGGGTGCTGCTGGTCGGCAACTACGGCAACGGCAACACGGGCGACGAGGCGATCTGCTCGCGGCTCAGCGAACTGCTCGCCGGCACCGACCTGACGGTCGTCTCGCGGAACCCGGCGGACATCGCCGCACTGCACGGCGTCCGCGCCGTCCCCACCGTCTCCCGGGCCTCGATCTCCGCGGCGCTGCGCTCCGACGTCGTCGCCGTCGGCGGTGGCGGCATGTTCGGCAAGGGGCTGCCGCCGCTGGTCAGGGTCCTCCCGTTCGCCGCGCTCGCAGCCCGCGCGCTCGGCAAGCGCATCGCCTTCGTGGCCCTGGGCGCCTACGCCTCCACGCCGCCCGTGACGAAGACCGCGCTCCGGGTCGCCGGGCGGCTCGCCTCGCACGTCTCCGTGCGCGACGACGAGAGTTTCGACACCTTCACGCGCGGTCTCCTGGGGCGCAGGCGCGGGGTCCACCTCGTCGACGACCCGGCCGTGGCGCTGGGAACGGCCGACGCCGCGTTGGTGGAGGACCTGCTGACCGCCGCCGGCCTCGAACGCACCCGGCCGCTGCTCGGGCTGTCCGTCAAGCCGGCGCCGCGGCAGGAGGACACCGACCGGATCGTCGACGCCCTGACGGCCGCCGCGCAGGAGTGGATCGACCGGCACGACGGTGAGGCCGTCTGCGTGTCGCTGTCGGACCAGGGGGACTACGGGCTCGGGCCCTCGCACGCCGACGCCCTGCTCGCGGAACGGATCCGGCAGCGGCTCTCCGCCCCGGACCGCCTGTCGGTGGTGGGGCCGGGGCTGCACCCGCGCACGGCCAAGGCGGTCTTCGCAGCCTGCGACCTCGTCGTCGGGGTCCGGCTGCACGCACTGATCTTCGCCACGGCGACCCGCACGCCCGTCGTCGGGGTGAGCTTCGAGCCCAAGGCGCGGGCGTGGCTGCGGGCGACGGGGTCGCTCGACGTACCGCTCTCCCCGTCGGCGGCGGCTCAGGTCACCGCCGCCGTGGCCCGGCACGGGGGGGAGCCGCCACGGCCCGTCCTCCCGGCCCGTCGGGCCCCAGTGCTGGAGCAGGGCGAGGAGGAGACGGCGATGCCCCCGAAGGGTTCGGGAACCTTGACGCGAGAGGGAGTGCGCTGATGCAGCTGACGGAGCGGAGCACGAGGCCGGCCGCCGATGCCGCCGGTAGGGCGGCGACGTTCTCCCCAGCTGCCTTCTGGCTCGCCGCGGGCGTCGCCGCGGTGGGCGCTGCCCTGCGGCTGCTCCACCTCGACTCGGCGTACGACCTCTTTGTCGACGAGGTGGTCTACGACCGCCTCGGGCGCAGCATGGCGGAGAGCGCCGTGCCGATGCTCCACGGCGGCCCCTTCTTCCTGCACCCACCGGGCTTCTTCGTGCTGGACGCCCTGTGGCAGGGCGCCTTTCCGCACAGCGACGACGTCTGGACGCTGACCTACCGGGCGCGGGCCTTGAACGCCGTGCTCGGCGGCCTGTCCGTCGCACTCGCCTTCCTGCTCGTGCGTCGGATCGGTGGCCTGCTGGCCGGTGCGGTGACGGTCCTCCTCCTCCTGGTGGAGCCCTTCGTCCTGCGGCAGAACGGCCGGGTGCTCCTCGAGACCGCGACGGTGTTCTGGCTGCTCCTCGGCCTGACCTTGCTCGTCGTGCTCTCCGACCGGTTCGACCGGGGTCTGCGGGGGAGGGGTGAGGTGCTCCTCGCCGTCGGGACGGGACTCGTGCTCGGGTTCGCCGTCTGCAGCAAGGACGTCGCCGTCTTCTTCGTCGTGATCCCGATGGCGCTGGCAGCCTGGCGCCGCTGGGTCCTGGACCGCCGCACCCTGGCCGTGGTCCTGGCCTCGGCAGCCGTGCCGTACGCGGTCTACCTGGGGGCCGTGGCGGTCAACGGCTTGTTCGAGACGTTCTTCACCCAGAAGTTCCGCGGTGTGCTGCGGCTCCTCGGGCTGGAGAAGTCCACCGGGTTCAACAGGGAGGGGGCGCCGTCCCTGACGGGCCGCCTGCTCGACGAGCTCGCCCACTTCTGGACGACGTACCTGCTCATGGGGCTGGGACTGGTCGCGGCCGTCGTGCTGCTGCGGTCCACGGACCGGCTGCGAAAGCTCCTCGGAGGTTTCGGTGCCTCCACCGTGGGCTACCTCGCCTACGCCTTCGCCTTCGGGACCATCGAGGAGCACTTCGCCTACTACCTGGTGGTGCCCGCCGCGCTGACGGTCGCGACCGCCGGCGTCGTGCTCGCCCACCGAGCACGTGATCGTCGGCTCGGGACCGCTCTGCTGGTCGGCCTCGGCGTCGCCGTGGTGTGGAACACCGGCGTCTACGTCTCCGTCCGCACCCACGTCGACAACGGATACCAGCACATCGACCAGTGGCTGGCGGCGAACGCGGACGGCGCTGCCGTGGGGGTCTTCACGGAGACCGGCGTGTGGGGGATGGAGCACCACGGTGCGGAGCTCCTGGAGTCCACGGCACAGATCGAGCGGAACGGCATCCGGTACGTCGTGTCCATCCCGGTGCTCACGGAGCAGGGGTACACCTCCTTCACGGAGGAGGAGATGCGGCAGCTGGAGAGCGGGGGACGGGTCGTGTTCACCTTCACCGGCTCGACCAACGGTGAGATGCGGGTGGTCGAGCTCCCGCCGGTGGTGAGGTAGCCCCGTGCCGCTCCAGAACACGGCGCGGGTGCGCGAGCAGGTGCGGACGGGAACGGCCCCCGCGGCGGCCGCCGTCCTGCGGGAGGCGCGGTGGCTGAGCCTCGCGGGCGTCGTCGTCGGTCTCCTGAACTACCTGTACTCGCTCGGTCTCACGCACGTGCTCCCGGCACGCGACTACGCCGTGTTCGTCGCGGGGCAGGGGGTGGTCCTGGTGGCCGGCACCATCGCGGCCACCAGCGGCGCCTGGGTCCTCGCCGAGGCGCTCTGCCGCGCTGGCACCGATTTCGAGCGGGCGCGCGCTGTGTGGTTCTCGACGAGCCTGAACGTGCTGCTCGGGCTCGTGGCGGCGCTGCTGGCCGCAGTGGTCTCCTATGGGTTCGCCCCGCCGCGCGTGGTCGTGGTGATCGCCGTGGCGGCCTTCCTCGTCTTCCCGGCTGCCACCGCCTACGGTTCTCTGCAGGGGGACGGGCGCCTGCGCCTGCTCGCGGGGGCGCGCCTCGGTGAGACGGTCGTCAAGTGCGTGGCCGGTGCCCTCCTCGTCCTGGCTGGTGCGGGAGCCGTCGGCGCCGCGGCGGGTTTCCTGGCCGGGTCGGCCGTGGTCGTGGTCGCCGGTCTCCTGCTCGCCGGTCGCCGTCTCCGCCCCGTGAAGGGCGCGTTCGGGATGCGCCCCCTCTGGGCCTCAGCGGTGGGTGTCGTGGCCGTGCAGGGTCTGGCGGCCGTGTTCGCCGCCGTCGACCAGGTCGTGGTCGCCGCTGTCGCCTCCGACCCCGGCCGGGCGGCGGCGTACCAGACGGCCACCATCGTCGCCCGGGTGCCGCTCTTCCTCGCCGGGGCGGTGGCGGCCGCCGTCCACGGGTCGATCACGGGGGAGGCGGACGGGGCGAGGGAGGTGGCCGGCGCAGCGGTCCGCAACTACCTCGCCGCTGCGCTCCCGTTCGCCGCGGTCCTCGCGACGGTGCCGGCGTCCCTCCTGCAGCGGGTGCTGCCCGCCGGTTACGCCGGGACGGCCACGGTCCTGCCGTTCGCCGCGGCAGCGGGTGTACTCCTGGGGGCCATCGCGCTCCTCGCCACCGTCCTGCAGGCGCGTGGCCTGCACTCGCGCGCCGCCCGCGCGCTAGGGGCGGGTCTCGCCTTCCACGCCGCGGTGCTGCCGCTCGCCCACTCCGCCGCCGGCGTCACGGGTATGGCGATCGGCGCGGTTGCCGGCACCGGCACCACGCTGGTCGTGCTCCTGCGGGTGACGCCGAGCCGGGTGCGGAGGGCGTTCCTGCCGTCCCTGCGGGCCACGACCTGGTGCGCGGTGCTCATGGTCGTGCTGCTGGTCATCAGGAGCTGGCCGCTCGGGTGGTTCGCCGCCGCGGTGCTGGCCGGTGCGGCGACGTGCGCGGTGGTCTTCGGGGGCGTGCCCCTCGGGGCCCCGCGCCGGTACGAGCCGCGCCACGCCGTCGCGCCCGGCCGCGCCGGGGAGAAGGCGTCGTGGGCGGCGGACCGGGGGTGGGACCGGTGACGGACATGATCGGCCGGACCCCGCGGATCGGCGTGCGCCGGGCGCCCGCGCAGGACCGGACGTGGGAGCTCGTGCCGAACGTCTCGCTGCGCTACGTGTTCCTCTCCCCGCACCTGGACGACGCGGTGCTCTCCTGCGGCAACCTCCTCCTGGCCCTCGGCCCGGCGGCCGACGTCACGGTCTGCACGATGTTCACGGAGCAGTCACCTCCGCACACGGCGTCCGCGCGGGCGTACCTCCGGCAGTGCGGCGCCGGCTCCGCCCCGGAGCTGTACGCCCGCCGCCGGGCCGAGGACGCCGGTGTGCTCGGCGCGGTGGGCGCCGAACACGTGCACGCTGGCTTCGACGACGCGCTGTTCCGCAAGCGGTCCGGTGCGCTCGCCACCCGACTGGCCCGTCTGCTGCCGGAAGTGGGGCACGTCTACCCGACCTACCGGCTGCACGTGGCGGCAGGGCGCGTGAGGCGCTCCGACCGGCACGTCGTGCGAGCGGTCACCGAGCTCGTGGAGCGGCTCGTCGCTCCAGGGCCCACCGTCCTCGTCGCGCCGCTGGGCGTAGGCCGCCACGTCGACCACGTCCTGGTGCGCGACGTCGCGGCGCACGTCGGCGGTGACGTCCTCTACTACGCGGACCTGCCGTACGCACTCCGCCAGGGACCGGACCCGGCCTTCGTCGCCGAGCACCGGCTGGCCCCGGTCGCCGTTCCCGTGAGCGGGCACGGGAAGACACCGCTCATCGCCGGCTACCGCACCCAGGTGGAGGCCTTGTTCCCCGCCGGTGTGCCTCCCCTGGAGGACCTGTTGCACGTTCCCGCGGAGTCGCTGACGGTGATCGAGGAAGGACCGGCATGAGGAGTGCAGGCGTCGACGACGCCCGGAGCAAGGGGCTCGCGCGGTACGCGGGAGGGGGCCCGGGCGGCGGTGCAGTCGTCCCGCCCCCGCGGCGGGGTGGGGCGGGCCGTGCCGCGGTCTCACCGCTCCCGGAGGCGGCGTGGCGAGAAGCGCTCTCGCGCACGGAGCACGCGGTGGTCACGCAGACGCCGCGCTGGTTGCGCTGCCTGGAGTCCGCGACGTCCTGGCGCGACAGCGGGCGCCTCTACGAGGTGCCCGGCGGGCGCTTCCTCGTCCTGCCGATGGCGTCCCGCGGTTCGGGACCGTTCCGGATCTCAGCCTCGTGGCCGCACGGCTGGGGCTACGGGGGTGTCCTCGCCTCCGACGGGGTGGTGACGCCCGCCGACCTCGCGATCGTGGGGGCGGACCTGGCTGCGACCCCGGGGTTGCGCACGACCGTCGTGCCGTCGCCCTTCCCGCCCCGACAGGGTCCTGCGCTCCCCGGCGCGAGGGCGGATCACCCCTACCTCACGCAGGTGCTCGACCTGTCGGGCGGGGCCGGGGCGGTGTGGCGCGGGTACTCCGGCAACGTCCGCAGGAGCGTGCGTCGCGCGGAGCGCGAGGGCGTGGAGGTCCGCCGCGACGCCGCGGGCGGTGCGCTGCCCGAGTTCGCGCACCTGTACCGGCTCTCCGCGGTCCGCTGGGCGCACAAGGCCGGCCGTCCCGCTGCTCTGGGCCGCCTGCAGGCGCGCCTGCAGGAACCGCCCCGACTGCTGGAGGCCGTCTCCCGTGGCATGGGCGAGGACCTGATCACGTGGACCGCTTACGTCGGGGGCCAGGCGGCGGCCTCGGTGGTGATCCTCCGTGGGGACGGGCACTCGCTGATGTGGCGCGGCGCCCAGGACCAGCAGCTCGCCGGGCGGACCCACGCCAACGCCCTGCTGCACCACTTGGCCATCGAGGAGGCCGTCGCCCGGGGAGACCGCTCCTACTCCTTCGGCGAGTCCGACCCGGGGTCGAGCCTGGCGGCGTACAAGTCCAAGTTCGGGGCGGTGGACTTCACCTGGGCGGCGTGCTCCTTCGAGCGGTTCCCGGTGTCGGCGACCGGTGCTGCGGCCTTGCGCGCCTACCGGTCCGCCAGCAGCCTCGCGGGACGCGGGCGCGGGAGGGAGCGCAGGTGACCCCCAGGCCGAGAGTGGTCATCTCCATCTTCGACGACTTCGACAACCCGCACTACGCCGGTGGGGGCCCCGTCGTGGTGCGCACCATCGCCGACCGCCTGGCCACAGGTCACGACGTCCTCGTCGTGACCGGCGGCCGGTGCTTCCGCAGGTCACGACGAGGCGGTGTCGAGCACCTGCACCTCCCTGTGACGTGGCTCGGTCCACGCGGGGGTCAGCTCCTTTGGGCGTTGCTGCTGCCCCTGACCGCGGTGTGCCTGCGCTACGACGTGTGGATCGAGAGCTTCACCCCGCCCTGGTCGAGCAACCTGGTCCCGCTGGTCACGCGGCGCCCCGTGGTGGGGCTGGCCCAGTCGCTGTCCGGCAGGGACATGGCACGCCGCTACCGCACCCGGTTCCCCCTGAAGGCGGAGCGGTGGTTGCTGCGGTCCTACGACGACGTGGTGGTCCTCAACGCCAGCGATCGGGAGGTCGTCCGCGAGTGCACGACCACGACCCGCGTGCACCTCATCCCCAACGCGGTCGAGCCGCCGGAACAGCCGGCCGCTGGTGCTGACGACGGGCGCTACGCCCTCTTCCTCGGGAGGATCGACGTGGGGCAGAAGGGGCTGGACCTGCTGCTCGACGCCTACGCGGCTGGCGGCGAGGAACTCCTCCCCCTCGTGATCGCCGGAGGGGGGCGCAAGCGCGACGAGCGGGAGCTGGTCGAGCGGCTGGAAGGCTTCGGAGCGCGGGTGCGGTGGGTGGGACCGGTGCACGGTGAGGCCAAGGAGACCCTCATCGCGGGCAGCGCCTTCCTCGTCGTCCCCTCCCGCGAGGAGAGCTTCTGCCTCTCGGCTCTGGAGGCGCTGGCTCGCGGACGGCCCGTCGTGCACTTCGACCTGCCGCAGCTGCGGTGGATCCCCGCCGCCGGATCGGTGGCCGTGCCGCCCTTCGAGGTCCCGCGCCTGCGAGCGGCCATCGCCTTGCTGTCCGGGGACGCGTCGCTGCGGGCCGCGGCTGGTGCGAGCGCCGCGCGCTTCGCGCGCGAGTACCTGGCGAGGAACACTGCGGCCGCCTACCCGGACCTGGTGCGGCAGGTGCTGGCCCGCGGCCGACCGTCTCGGAACGTCGCTCCCGAGCCCGCCGGGCGTGCCGAGCCCACCGGGCACGCGTCCATGCCCGCGGCCGCCGCGGCAGCGGGGGAGGTGGACCGCTGCGCCCGCCGGAACGCCCCCTCCCCTCCCGGCGGCAAAATGGTGCCGTGACGGTCGGCGGCCGTGCCGACGTGGACGGAGGTGCCCCGCCCGGCCGCGGCGGGGAGCGCGGAAGGGGCGCGTCGGCGCCGCGGGGCGCCGGGGTGTGGCCATTGAGCCGTCGGGTGCTGCTGGGGCTGGCGGTCGGCGCGGCGGGGACCGTGTCCGCCACCGCCGCCCTCCGCAGGGGGGAGCGTGAGCCTGCGCGGGCCGGCGGCTCCTCCACGGTGGTGCCGGAGGGGACCGACGGGAAGGCCGTGCAGCGGGCCATCGACGCCGTGCACGGGGCTGGCGGTGGCACCGTGCAGCTGGCCGCCGGAACCACCTACCTCACGGACGAGCACATCCTGGTCCGCAGCGCGGTCTCCCTCGTCGGTGCGGGGCCGAGCACCGTGGTCAAGGCCGGCCCGCGGTTCCTCGCGACGCGGGGGCCCAACGACGGGTACCCGCTGCTGACGACCCACGGGGCCGAGGACGTTCGCATCGCCGACCTGACCGCCGACCAGAGCGGGGACCTGCTGGACGGGAACGTCGAGAACCGCTTGCACGAGTACCTGGTGGACGTGCGCCGCTCCCGGCGCGTCGTGGTCGAGCGGGTCAGCACCGTCAACCCGTTCTCGTACTCCATCGCCAGCGTCGGTTCGACGGACTTCACCATCCGGGGGTGCCGCACGCGCGTGCGGACGTCGGGGCGGTACACGCAGCTCGACGGCATCCACGTCCTCGACTCCAGCCACGGGCTCGTCGTCGACAACGACGTCGACCAGGGCGGGCCGGGGCGCGACGGGGACGACGCCCTCGTCGCCCACACCATGGGCCGGGACTGCCACCACATCGTCTACCGAGGCAACCGGGTCAGGTCGGGCAGGTTCGGCGGTGGGATGCAGTTCGCCGTGGGGGGCGGTGACATCCACCACATCACGGTGGCCGGCAACGTGTTCCACGATTCACCGAGCGGGGTGCGTGTCGGTGACTACGGCGGCGGTGGCGTGGTCAGGGCGATCACGGTCGGCGGCGACCGCCGCGACGGGAACGTGTTCGCCCGCAACGCGCGGTTCGCGGTCCAGATGCGCACCCGCCTCGGTGGGGACGTCCGCGTCTCGCACAACACGTCGATCGGGAGCGGTGAATTCCTGCTCGCCGAGGACGTGACGAGCGCCGAGAACCTGGTCCGCTGACTTCGACCGCTCCACGCGCACGGTGCACCGGGGCTCCGTCCGCAGCGGTGTGGGGTTCGGCAGGCGATGGAGCGCTGGAGGTGCCGGGTGCCCCGCCCGGGCCGTGCCGCAGGTGCGGAAGCTGCCACCTCAGCGGTGAGCGGGACTCCGGATCCGCCGCGTGCCGGTGGATCGGGCCTGCGGCCCGACGGCCTCTCTGTCGCGCACGGCACCGCGCACCCAAGGGACTTGGCCTCACGGTGCAGCTCTGATCGTCACCTTGAGTGGCGGCCATTGCTCCATCCGGGGGAGGTGCCGCACCGCGGGCCCATCCGGCTCAAGCGGCCTCGGGGAGGGTCCGAGTCATGGGGGGAAGCCTGACCTACCCCCCTTCTGAAACAGGTGCCCCCGTGCGCAAGCTCGTTCCCTTCTTCCTCGGTGCTGCCGTGCTGGCCACCCCCCTCGTGGCTTCCTCTGCCGCCTCCGCCGCCACGACCACCACCAGTGCCACGTCCGGTTCCTCTCTCGTCTCTTGCGCGCTCAGCGGGGCCACCGGTGCCACGGCCACGACGATCTTCGCGCCGACCGGCATCGCGCCCGGCGACGCCGTGGATGACACCGCCGGCATCCAGGCGGCCATCGACCGCGCCGGCGCCGCCGGCGGCGGTGTCGTGCGCATCCCGTCGGGCACCTATGTCATCGACGGTCACCTGCAGATGCGCAACGGCGTGCACCTGGACGGTGCCGGTCGTACGACGGTGCTTAAGGCCGGTCCCCGGTTCCTGGAGACCAAGCACTGGTTCGGCGGGTACCCCCTCGTGACGACCACCGGCATGAAGAACGTCACCATCAGCGACCTGAGCACGGACGCGAGCGGCGACGTCCTGAACGCCGCCGGGCTCTCGAACCGGCTGACCCAGTGGATGGTCGACGTGCGCCGGTCCAGCAACGTCCTCATCGAGCGGGTGCACGCTCGCAACCCGTTCTCCTACTCGATCGGCGTCATCAGCACCAAGAACTTCTGCGTCAAGAACAGCAGCACCCTCGGTCCGCAGGTCGACCACTACAACCAGCTCGACGGCATCCACGTCAACACCTCCTCGTTCGGGGACGTCGTCGGGAACGTCGTGGACCAGGGCACCAGGACGGGCGGCGACGACGGCCTGGTCGCGCACGCCAACTTCGGTGATGTGCACGACGTCCGGTACGTCGCCAACAAGGTGCGCGGAGGTGACCGCGGCTCCGGCCTGCAGCTCGCCTTCACCGAGCCCGGGGCGCGCATCTACAACATCACCGTCCAGAAGAACGAGTTCTACGGGGCGCGCTGGGGCGGTGTCCGCACCGGGACTTTCGGCAGCGGTGTGGTGAACGCCTCCAACGTCCTGATCGGCGGTGCGGGACTGGGGAACTGGTTCCACGACGGCACGGGCAACGCGGTCAACCTCGTGGGTTCGGTCAACGGTGTGACGGTCACCGGGAACCGGGCCTGCCGCTTCGGGACCTACGTCGTCAATACGGGGCAGCAGAACACGGTCAGCGGCAACGTCGAGAGCTCCACCACCAGCCTCTGCTGAGGTCCTCCACCTGTGCGGGACGGTGCTCCGGAACCGGGGCACCGTCCCGTCGGCGTTCAGCACTGCGAGTGGTCTGCGCTTGTGGCGGGTGGGCCGGTGCTGCTGTCAGTGCTTCCCCGCGTAGTACCATGGCGCCGCCTCGGCCTCGTGAGTGCTGCAGGTCTCGAGCACGTGGTCCAGGTCCAGTGATCCCGTGCCGGAGCTTCTGCACCGGCACGTCGGCGTCCGCCTGTGCTGGACCGGACCATCGACGTGAGGAGCGCCCGTGGCGGACGACAGCACCCAGGCATCGTTCGGTGAGCGCCCGGGCCGGACCAGGCGCGCCGTGCTCGTCGTACCGGTCAACGACGTCGAGCGCCTCGCGACCCTCTGCGTCCTGGCCGGATTTCAGGCGTCCGTGGTGCCCGTTCGGGGTGTCGGGTGCGTGGTCGTCCCTGATCGCGCGTCTGAGGCGCGAAGTTCTGCCGTCAGGCTCTCGCGCCTGCTTCGCGGCGCCGATGTGGTCCTCCTGCGCCGCGACGAGGGGGCGACCGACGCGGCAGCCTGGCGCGGTGGGGTGCGGGGTGAGGTGGACGCCGACGCAGCGTTGCTGCTCGCCAGCTGGCCCGCCGCTGTGGGGCAGCTGCTGTCCGGGGAGCTGGACCCGGCGGCTGGAGGAACACCGACCGGTGCGGACTCCCGCGCCCGGGCGGCTTGGAAGCTGCTGCGCGGTCGCGGCAGGTGGGGCTGAACGGTCCGGTCCCCGGAGGCGCGGGGTCCCCGACGGCTCACCGTCGCAGGACGGCGACGACCTCCGACTCCGTCACCCGCTCCAGCCCGACGGTGAACCCGGCCACCTCCGTGCTGGTGCCCACCTCCAGCGACACCTCCTGCCCGGCCACGTCCAGGCGGGCGGTGCCGTCGCCGGCCTCCAGCAGCTGCGCCTCGACGCCCAGCACCGACACCTCCGGCTGCCCGCTGCGCGGGAACGTCACCGTGCAGCCGTCCACGCCGCACTCCGTGCCGACCCCGCTGTCCGTGGTGGCGCTGCACGCGGTGGCGCCCGCGGCGAGCACGAGGCAGGTCAGGGCGGTGGCGAGACGTCTCACGACCCCGATGGTAAGCGGCCAGCGCCCGCCTCCGCGCTCGTGCGGTGCGGCCCGGCGCCTCTGGGATGATGCCGCCGTGACCACCGACACCACGCGCCCACCGGCCGGGGGGAGCACCGCCCTGGACGACCTCCCGCTGCGCGAGGACCTCCGCGGGGAGCACCCCTACGGCGCCCCGCAGCTGCACGTGCCGGTGGTGCTCAACGTCAACGAGAACCCGTACCCGGTGGCCCCCGAGGTCGTCGCCGACATCGCCGACGCCGTCGCGCGCGCCGCGAGCGGGCTGAACCGCTACCCCGACCGCGAGTTCCTCGACCTGCGCGCCGACCTCGCCGCGTTCCTGCGTCTGGAGTCCGGCGCGGAGCTCAGCCCGGAGCAGGTGTGGGCCGCCAACGGCTCCAACGAGGTCATGCTGCACGTGCTGCAGGCCTTCGGCGGGCCCGGGCGCACCGCGCTGAGCTTCGCGCCGACGTACTCCATGTACCCGGAGTACGCGCGCGACACCCTCACCCGCTGGGTCACCGGCCGCCGCGCCGACGACTTCACCCTCGACGTCGAGCACGTCCGCGCGCAGATCGCCGAGCACCGCCCCTCCGTGGTGCTGCTGGCCAGCCCGAACAACCCCACGGGCACCGCCCTGCCGCTCGCCGCGGTCGAGGCCGTCCTGGACGCCGTGGACTCGCTGCCGCAGCGCGCGGTCGTCGTCGTCGACGAGGCGTACGGGGAGTTCCGCCGAGCCGGCGTGCCCAGCGCCCTGGAACTGCTGCCGGCCCACGGCAACCTCGCGGTCACGCGCACCATGAGCAAGGCGTTCTCGCTGGCGGGAGCGCGGGTGGGCTACCTCGCCGCTGCGCCCGCGTTCGTCGACGCCCTGCGCATCGTGCGGCTGCCGTACCACCTCTCGGCCGTCACCCAGGCCGTCGCGCGCGCTGCGCTGAAGCACTCGGCCACGCTGCTGTCGACCGTCGCCGAGCTGCGCGAGCGCCGCGACGAGACCGTGCGGCGGCTGCGCGGTGAGGGGTACCGGACGGCCGAGTCCGACGCGAACTTCGTGCTCTTCGGCACCTTCGCCGACCGCCACGCGGTCTGGCAGGGGCTGCTGGAGCGCGGGGTGCTGATCCGCGAGACCGGCCCCGAGGGCTGGCTGCGGGTGAGCGTCGGAACAGCGGACGAGATGGCGGCGTTCCACGAGGCGCTGACCGAGGTCGACGGGGAGAAGAAGTGAGCCGCACCGCGCGCATCGAGCGCAGCACGTCCGAGTCCAGCGTCCTGGTCGAGCTCGACCTCGACGGCACCGGGCGCACCGAGATCGACACCACCGTGCCGTTCTACGACCACATGCTCACCGCGCTGGGCAAGCACTCGCTGGTGGACCTCACCGTCCGCGCGAAGGGTGACACCCACATCGACGTGCACCACACGGTCGAGGACACCGCCATCGTCCTCGGCCAGGCGTTCCGCCAGGCGCTCGGCGACAAGACCGGCATCCGCCGCTTCGCCGACGCCACCGTCCCGCTCGACGAGGCCCTCGCGCACGTCGTCGTCGACGTCTCGGGCCGTCCCTACTGCGTGCACACCGGCGAGCCGGACGGGCAGGAGTTCCACCTCATCGGCGGGCACTTCACCGGCTCGCTGACCCGCCACGTCCTGGAGAGCTTCGCCTTCCACGCGCAGATCGCCCTGCACGTGCGCGTCCTGGCCGGCCGCGACCCGCACCACGTCGTCGAGGCCCAGTTCAAGGCCCTGGCGCGCGCCCTGCGCTACGCCGTCGAGCCGGACCCGCGCGTGCAGGGCGTGCCGTCCACGAAGGGGGCCCTGTGAGCAGGCGCGTCGTCGTCCTCGACTACGGCTTCGGCAACGTCCGCTCCGCCGTGCGCGCGCTGGAGCACGTGGGCGCCGACGTCGAGCTGACCGGTGACCGGACCGCGGCGCTGGAGGCCGACGGGCTGCTCGTGCCCGGCGTGGGCGCCTTCGCGGCCGTCAACGCCGGTCTGCGGGCCATCGACGGTGCCGGCATCGTCGACAAGCGCCTCGCCGGCGGCCGTCCCGTGCTGGGCATCTGCGTCGGCCTGCAGGTGATGTTCGAGACGTCCGCCGAGCCCGGCGACGGCGTGGAGGAGGGGCTGGGCCAGTGGCCCGGCACCGTGGAGCGCCTGCCCGCGCAGGTCGTGCCGCACATGGGGTGGAGCGAGGTCGAGGTGCCGACCGGGTCGGTGCTGTTCGAGGGCGTGGAGGCCGAGCGGTTCTACTTCGTGCACTCCTACGCCGTGCAGCGCTTCGAGCTCGTGGACACCACCGGGGGCCTGGTCCAGCCCCCGCGGGTCACCTGGGCCGAGCACGGCGCCCGCTTCGTGGCGGCGGTGGAGGACGGCCCGCTGGCGGCCACCCAGTTCCACCCGGAGAAGTCCGGCGAGGCGGGTGCGCAGCTGCTGCGCAACTGGGTGGCCTCCCTGGGGTGAGCACCCCGGCCGGCTCGTAGACTGCCCGCCCGTGACCGACCCCTCTGCGCAGACCCCCCGGCTCGAGCTCCTCCCCGCCGTCGACGTCGCCGACGGCCAGGCCGTGCGCCTGGTGCAGGGGGAGGCCGGCAGCGAGACCTTCTACGGTTCCCCGCTCGAGGCGGCCCTCGCCTGGCAGGAGGCCGGGGCGGAGTGGATCCACCTCGTCGACCTCGACGCCGCCTTCGGGCGCGGCTCCAACCGCGAGCTGCTGACCGACGTCGTCGGCCGGCTCGACGTGGCCGTGGAGCTGTCCGGCGGCATCCGCGACGACGCCTCCCTGGAAGCGGCGCTGGCCACCGGCTGCCGCCGCGTGAACCTGGGCACCGCGGCCCTGGAGGACCCCGAGTGGACCCGCGCAGCGATCGCCCGGCACGGCGACCGGATCGCCGTGGGCCTCGACGTGCGCGGCACCACGCTCGCCGCGCGCGGGTGGACGCGCGAGGGCGGGGACCTGTGGGAGGTCCTGGCGCGTCTGGACGCCGACGGCTGCGCCCGTTACGTGGTCACCGACGTCACCAAGGACGGCACGCTGCGCGGGCCGAACACCGAGCTGCTGCGCGAGGTCTGCTCCCGCACCAGCGCTCCCGTCGTCGCCTCCGGCGGCGTGTCCAGCCTGGAGGACCTGCGCGTCCTGCGTGAGCTCGTGGCGGTGGGTGTCGAGGGTGCCATCGTCGGCAAGGCCCTGTACGCGGGGGCGTTCACGCTGCCCGAGGCCCTCGACGTGGCGGGCCGGCCCTGACCGCCACGCCCCCCGGGCCTGTTCCCGGGCGCCGGGCCACCGACTCCGCCGGGGTCCCCTGGGCCGGGCGCACCCTGCTGCCCAACCCCTTCACCGGCGACGAGGGCGGTCGTGCTCCCGGGCTCGCCCGCGCCCTGGCCGAGTGGTCGGCGGCGAGCGGCCGGGACGCCGACCCGGCGGAGCTCCTGCGCGCCGAGGCGCGGGTCGTCGCCCAGCTCGCCGCCACCAGGGTCTTCGCGCCGGTCGTGGCCGTGCTCGGCGAGCAGGACGTGGTCGCGGCCGGTCCCGCGGGGGACAAGAGCGCCGACATGGCGCTGGCCCTGCTCACGCAGCCGGACGGCCGCAGGGGTCTGCCGCTGTTCACCGACCTGGACGCCCTGGGTGCCTGGCGCTCCGACGCGCGACCGGTCCCCGTGCCCGCCGCGCGCGCGGCGCTGTCGGGCGTTCAGGAGCGGTGCGAGGTGCTCGTCCTGGACCCCGCCGGGCCGGTGCGCTTCGTGGTGCGCCGCAGCGCGCTGCGGGCGCTGGCGCAGGAGCGCGAGTGGGTGCCTGCGCCCTTCGACGGCGCGGTCGAGGTGGCCGTCGCCGAGGCGCTCGGGGACCTGCCGCAGGTGCGGGGGGTGCGGCTGGAACCCGGCTCAGCGGCCGAGGTGCGCATCGTCGTCGGTGTGGTGCCCGGGCTGGACCGCGAGGCCCTGGCCGCGTTCACCGCCCGGCTGGGGGAGCGCCTGGGTGCCTGTGCGGTCGTGGTCGACCGCGTGGACTCCCTGGAGCTGCGGCTGCTGCCGGCCCCCTGACCGCACCCGGCGGGCTCGGGGGCCGGCACCAGCCGGCCCGGCGCCGTCAGGAGGCGACGGGTGCCCGGGGCGCGTCGGCGGGTGCTGCCGCGGCCTCCTGCGCGTCGGCGGCCACGGCGGCCCGCCGCTGGCGGATGGTCCACGCCGCGCCGGCCCCGGCGGCCAGCAGCGCGACCGCCGGCATCCACGGCTTGTTCAGCGCGTCGTGCGTCGCGTGGTCCAGGGAGTAGCGCCCCGGGCCGGCCACCGCCAGCGCCGTGCTCGCCAGGGCGAGCACGGCCGGGTACTCCAACCCGCCGGAGGTGGCCCAGAAGCCGTTGGGGGCGTGGACCGTGGCCGCGGCCGCCATCGTCGCGGCCGCGGTCGCACCCGCTGCCGGGGTCGCCAGTCCCAGGGCGAGCAGGGCGCCGCCGCCGGTCTCCGCGAGACCCGCGACCAGGGCGCTGCGCCGGGCGGGCCGGAACCCCATGGCGTGCATGGCTCCCCGCGTCCCCTCCAGGCCGCCGCCGCCGAAGGCGCCGAAGAGCTTCTGCGCCCCGTGGGCCGCCAGCGTCCCGCCCACGCCCACCCGCAGCGCCAGCCGGGCCAGGTCGCTCCTGCGGCCGCCCGCCGCGCCGGTCGTCGTGCTGCTCACCGTGTTGGCCACCCCGTGTCCACCCTCCGTCCGGTGGGGCCCGCGCCCCGGTCCTGCGACACTCAACCACCCCGGCCCGTCGGGCGCCGCGCGGGAGGGGCTCAGGCCGTGCTCAGACGACGCTGCCCGTCAGCCGCTCGCCGGGCCCCTTGCCCGGCGGGTCCGGCACGGGGGAGGCCTCCCGGAAGGCCAGCTGCAGGGACCGCAGGCCGTCGCGCAGCGAGCGCGCGTGCTGCCCGCCGATGTCGGGTGCCGAGGTCGTCACCAGGCCCGCGAGGGCCGTGATGAGGATGCGGGCCTCGGCCAGGTCCCGGTGCTCGTCGGCGTCGGGCCCCTCGGCGAGGCCGCACTTGACGGCCGCGGCGCTCATCAGGTGCACCGCGGCGGTGGTGACGACCTCGACGGCGGGTACGTCGGCGATGTCGCGGGTCAGGTCCCCGGTCGGGTCCGCGAGCGCGTCCGGGGAGTCCGCGGGGGTGCCGGGCTCGGGCTGGGAGGTGGGCTCTGACTGCATGCTGCTACCCTGACAGGTGACCGACCGGCTCACGTCACCGGTCCGCGCCTGGCGCGGGCGGGCGTTCGCGGGGCCGGAGCGTGAAGCGGAGGCCTCCTCCCACCCCGGTGCGCACGCGCGCCGCGGGTCCCGGTCCCCCTCCCGTCCGCGGGAGGGTTGAGCGTCGTCGTCGCCTTCGCGCGTCGCGGCGCCGGATCAGGCTGGCCTCCGTGCGCGTCCGAGCACGGAGGCCTTCTCCGTGTCCGGCGGCCTCGCCCGACGACGAAGGAGCAGCACATCAGCGAGCCCCGCATCAACGACCGCATCCGTGTTCCCGAGGTGCGGCTCGTGGGCCCCAACGGTGAACAGGTCGGCATCGTGCGCGTCGAGGACGCGCTGCGGCTGGCGGACGAAGCGGGTCTCGACCTGGTCGAGGTCGCTCCCCAGGCGCGACCGCCGGTCTGCAAGCTCATGGACTTCGGCAAGTTCAAGTACGAGTCCGACATGAAGGCCCGCGAAGCGCGCAAGAACCAGACGAACACGATCCTCAAGGAGATCCGCTTCCGCCTCAAGATCGACCCGCACGACTACGGCACGAAGAAGGGCCACGTCGAGCGGTTCCTCAAGGCGGGGGACAAGGTCAAGGTGATGATCATGTTCCGCGGCCGCGAGCAGTCGCGCCCCGAGATGGGTTTCCGCCTGCTGCAGCGCCTCGCGGAGGACGTCTCCGACCTGGGCAGCGTCGAGAGCTCACCGCGCCAGGACGGCCGCAACATGGTCATGGTCATCGGGCCGCACAAGAAGAAGGCCGAGGCCAAGGCCGAGGAGCGCCGCCGCAAGGACTCCGCCGAGCAGGCTGCCTCCGACGAGGTCGCCGCCGACGAGGTCGCCGCCGACGAGGTCGCCGCCGACGAGGTCACCACGACGCAGTCCTCGGACGGCGAGGCCTCGCAGTCCGGCCAGACGGCCGCCACCGCGTCCTGACGCCGGGCGCACCGGACCCGGGACCCGTCCCCGCCGGGCGGGCCCGGGTCCCGCGCGCCCGCCAGACCCACGCCGGGCACCGCCCGGCACCGACCACAGGAGAGACACCCGTGCCCAAGAACAAGACCCACTCCGGCGCCAAGAAGCGTTTCCGCCTCACCGGCTCCGGCAAGGTCATGCGCGAGCGCGCCAACAAGCGCCACCTGCTCGAGGTCAAGTCGAGCACGCGTACCCGCCGCCTGTCGATGGACGCCGTGGTGGCTCCCGCCGACGTCAAGAAGGTCAAGAAGCTCCTGGGTCACTGACCGCCACCACCCCGACACCCCCCCGTGCGGAGCGCGCGGCCGTCCCCGACGGCCCGCCGGCGCCCGC
The DNA here is from genome assembly GCF_050871405.1 of Kineococcus esterisolvens. NCBI lineage: Bacteria > Bacillati > Actinomycetota > Actinomycetes > Kineosporiales > Kineosporiaceae > Kineococcus > Kineococcus esterisolvens. The sequence goes on along the minus strand of NZ_JBJLRI010000039.1, from coordinate 16,890 downwards.
GCACCGATGAGCAAGGAGAACACCCGTGGCACGCGTCAAGCGCGCAGTCAACGCCCAGAAGAAGCGCCGCGTCGTCCTCGAGCAGGCCAGCGGCTACCGCGGCCAGCGCTCGCGGCTGTACCGCAAGGCGAAGGAGCAGGTCACCCACTCCCTCGTCTACGCGTACCGCGACCGCAAGGCGCGCAAGGGCGACTTCCGCCGCCTGTGGATCCAGCGGATCAACGCCGCGGCGCGCGCCGAGGGCATGACCTACAACCGCTTCATCCAGGGCCTGAAGGCCGCTGGCATCGAGGTGGACCGTCGCATGCTGGCCGAGCTGGCCGTCTCCGACGCGCCCGCCTTCGCCGCCCTGGTGAAGACGGCCAAGGCCGCCGCGCCCGCCGCCCCGGCCGTCGAGGGCTCCGCTGCCTGAGCAGCGCCGGCAACACCCCGGACGCCCGGCGGTGGCCGTGCTGACCGACCCGCGCACCGCGCGGGTGCGGTCGGTGCGGTCGCTGACCGGGCGTCCGGCGCGTTCGCGGCACGGGCGCTTCCTCGCGGAGGGCCCGCAGGCCGTGCGCGAGGCGGTGGCCGCGCACGCGGCGGGACCGCGGCCGGTGGTCCTGGAGCTGTACGTCACCGAGGACGCCGCCCAGCGCCACGCCGAGATCGTGACCGGCGCCCTGGAGCACGGCGTGCGCACCTGGACGGTCACCGACGCCGTCCTGGCGGCCATGACCGACACGGTGACCCCCCAGGGCCTCGTCGCGGTCTGCCCCACCACCACCGCCGACCTCGGGGACGTCCTGGCCGCCCGGCCGCGCCTGGTGGCCCTGCTGGACCGGGTGCGCGACCCCGGCAACGCCGGCACGGTGCTGCGGGCGGCCGACGCCGCCGGCGCCGACGCCGTGGTGCTCACCGCCGGCAGCGTGGACGTGTTCAACCCCAAGTGCGTGCGCTCCACCGCCGGCAGCCTCTTCCACCTGCCCGTGGTCGTCGGCGTGCCGCTGACCGAGGCGGTCCGGGCGCTGCAGGGCGCCGGCTGCGCGGTCCTGGCCGCCGACGGTGCCGGTGCCCTCGACCTGGACGACCTCGCCGACGCCGCGGCCACCGGTGCCGGCGCGCCGGTGGACCTCACGGCACCCACGGCGTGGCTCTTCGGCAACGAGGCCGCGGGCCTGGACGACACCGGCCGCAGCGCGTCCGACGCGGTGGTGCGGGTGCCGCTGCACGGGCGCGCCGAGAGCCTGAACCTGGCCACCGCCGCCGTGGTGTGCCTGTACGCCAGCGCCCGGGCTCAGCGCCGCGGGCGCTGATCGCCGCCGGCCGCCCCGAGCGGCGTGCCACCCGGGTGGGCAGCGGCGGTCGCGGCCCCATGCCCTAGCCTCGGCCCGTGCCCGAGGCGAGGGGGACGACCGGGGCCGCTGCCGCGGCTCGCTCCTCGCTGCGCCCGCGCGAGGGCCCGGTCGGTGCGGACGGCGCTGCGCTGGTCGCACTGGACGACCTGCCCGACGGTGTCGTGCTGGTCGACGCCGACCGGCGCATCACGGCCGTCAACGCCGCGGCCGTGGCACTGCTGGGCCGCGCGCGCCAGGACCTGCTGGGTTCCGACGTGCGTCGCGCGCTGCCCCTGCAGGACACCTCGGGCCGTCGGTGGTGGGACGTGGCCGATCCGGCGTTCGACACCTCCGACGGGCACTCCGAGCGCATGCTGCTGCTGCCGGGCGGTCGCGAGCTCCTCGTCACCGCCCGCTACGCGCGGTCGGAGAGCGGTGCGGTGCAACGGGCGGTCGTGGCCCTGCGCGGGACCGGTCAGCGCCGCCGCGCCGAGTCCGACGCGGCCAGCCTCATCGCGACCGTCGCGCACGAGCTGCGCTCCCCGCTGACGTCGGTGAAGCAGTTCACGGCGAGCCTGCTGCGCCGGTGGGACCGCTTCACCGACGAGCAGAAGAGGCTGATGCTGTCCACGGTGCAGGCGGACGCCGACCGCGTCACGCGCCTGGTCGGCGACCTGCTGGACGTCTCCCGGGTCGACACCGGCCGGCTGCACGTGCACCGTCGCCCGGTCGACCTGCCGGCGCTGGTGCGCGAGCACGTGGAGCGGCTGCGGGTGGCGGGCTACGAGGACGACCGGTTCGAGCTGGACCTGGCCGCCGACCTGCCGGAGCTGTGGGCCGACCCGGACCGGCTGGCGCAGGTCGTCACCAACCTGGTCGAGAACGCCGTGCGCCACGGCGCGGGGACCGTCGTCGTCGCGGTGACCCACGACCCCGCGCTCGACCCGGCCGAGCCGGGCGAGGTGGTGCTGACGGTCGACGACGCGGGTGAGGGCGTGCCGCCGGAGAACCGGCCCTACGTCTTCTCGAAGTTCTGGCACGGCGGCAGCCGCGGCGGAACGGGGCTGGGCCTGTACGTGACCCGTGGCCTGGTGGAGGCGCACGGCGGGGACGTGGAGGTCTCGGCGTCGCCCGCCGGCGGGGCGCGCTTCCGGGTGCGGCTGCCTGCCGGCGAGCCGCCCGTGCCGCCCGGCTGACGCCGGCGGCGCGCGCGGCACCGACCAGCGCCCCGGGGCCGTCTGGGAGGATCGCCACCGATGCCCGTGGCCGGGACCCCGGCCGCCGACCGTGAGGAGACGTCGCACCCGATGCCTGCTGAACCCGCCGCCGCGGCGGCCGACGGCCCGCTCGAGGAGGCGGCCGTGCGAACCGCCCTCGAGGAGGCGCTCGCGGCGGTGGCCGCGGCCGGCGACCTGGAGGAGCTGAAGGCGGCTCGCCTGGCCCACGCCGGGGACCGCAGCCCGCTGGCGATGGCGAACCGGGCCATCGGCTCGCTGCCCGGGCCGGAGAAGGCCGCCGCCGGCAAGCGCGTCGGTGCGGCGCGCGGGCGCCTGAACCAGGCGATCGCGGCGCGCACCGAGGTCCTGCGCGCGCGGGAGGAGGAACGCGTGCTGCGCGCCGAGGTCGTGGACGTCACGTTGCCGGCGCGCCGCCCCCAGCGGGGCGCGCGCCACCCCCTGCCGCTGCTCATGGAGCGCGTCTCGGACGTGTTCACGGCGATGGGCTGGGAGGTCGCGGAGGGCCCCGAGGTCGAGGCGGAGTGGTTCAACTTCGACGCCCTCAACTTCGACGCCGACCACCCGGCCCGGCAGATGCAGGACACCTTCTACGTCGCCGACGAGCGCGGCGGCGCGGGCTCCGGTCTGGTGCTGCGCACCCACACCTCCCCGGTGCAGGCCCGTTCGCTGCTGACGCGCGGGGTGCCGCTGTACGTGGTCTGCCCCGGCAAGGTGTTCCGCACCGACGAGCTGGACGCCACCCACACGCCGGTCTTCCACCAGCTGGAGGGCATCGCCATCGACGAGGGCCTGACGATGGCCCACCTGAAGGGCACCCTGGACCACTTCGCCCGGGCGATGTTCGGCGACGCCGTCGAGACCCGCTGGCGCCCGGCGTTCTTCCCGTTCACCGAGCCCAGCGCGGAGCTGGACCTGCGCTTCTCGCTGGGGCGCGACGCCGAGCGCGGCTGGATCGAGTGGGGCGGCTGCGGGATGGTCAACCCGAACGTGCTGCGCGCGTGCGGCGTCGACCCGGAGCGCTACCGCGGTTTCGCCTTCGGCATGGGGATCGAGCGGACCCTCATGTTCCGCAACGGGGTGACGGACATGCGCGACATGGTGGAGGGCGACGTGCGGTTCAGCCGGGTGTTCGGCGTGGAGGACCTCTCGGCGTCGGGGGTGGCCGACGTCCTCGGCGGCCGGGTCCCGGCCGCCGCGGCGCAGGGGGAGGGTGAGCTCTGATGCGCGTGCCCCTGAGCTGGCTGGCGGAGCACGTCGACCTCGAACCCGGTGCTCGCGGTGCGGACGTCGCCGCCGCCCTGGTCCGGGTGGGCCTGGAGGAGGAGGGCGTGCACACCTCCGACGTCACGGGCCCGCTCGTGGTCGGCCGCGTGCTCGACGTGACGCCCGAGCCGCAGAAGAACGGCAAGACGATCAACTGGTGCCACGTCGACGTCGGTGCGGAGCTGAACGGCCCCGAGGGGCACCGCGGCATCGTCTGCGGCGCGCACAACTTCGCGGCCGGCGACAGCGTCGTGGTGGCGCTGCCGGGTGCGGAACTGCCGGGTGGTTTCGCCATCGCCGCCCGCAAGACGTACGGGCACGTCTCCGACGGGATGATCTGCTCGGCGAAGGAGCTCGGCCTGGGCGCCGACCACTCCGGGATCATCGTGCTGGAGCGGTACCTGCCCGGCGTGGAGGTCGCCCCGGGGCAGGACGCGCTGGCGCTGCTGGGGCTGGCCGAGGAGACCGTCGAGGTCAACGTCACCCCCGACCGCGGGTACTGCTTCAGCGTGCGCGGCATCGCCCGCGAGTACGCGCACGGCACCCGCCGCCCGGTCGCGCAGGTCTTCCGCGACCCGGTCGACGTGCAGGTGCCCACCGCGAGCGGCCCCGGCTACCCGGTGCGGCTGGCCGACGACGCGCCGGTGCGCGCAGCGGTGGGCTGCGACCGCTTCGTGGCGCGCGTGGTGCGCGGCCTCGACCCGGCGGCGCCGACCCCGCGGTTCGTGGCCGACCGGCTGCGCCAGGCCGGCATGCGCCCGATCTCCCTGCCCGTCGACGTCACGAACTACCTCATGCTCGCCACGGGGCAGCCGCTGCACGCCTACGACCTGGCGACGCTGCAGGGCGAGCTCGTGGTGCGCCGGGCGCGCGCGGGGGAGCGGCTGACCACCCTGGACGACGTCGAGCGTTCGCTGGACGCCGAGGACCTGCTCATCACCGACGAGGTGCCCGGCGACCCGTCCACCTCGCGCGTGCTGTCCCTGGCCGGCGTCATGGGCGGTGCCGGGACGGAGGTCTCGGCCTCCACCACGGACGTGCTCGTCGAGGCCGCGCACTTCGCGCAGGTCTCGGTGGCGCGCACGGCGCGCCGGCACAAGCTGCACACCGAGAGCGGCAAGCGGTTCGAGCGCGGCGTCGACCCGGCCATCGCGGCACGGGTGGCCGAGCTGGCGGTGCGGATGCTGGTGGAGCACGGCGGCGGGACGGCCGACCCCGCGGCCACCGACGTCGGTGAGCCGGCCGCGGTGCAGCCGCTGCGCATGCCGGTGGCGTTCGTCGAGCGCACCGTGGGTGCGCCGTTCGCGGCGGACGAGGTGGTCGGTGCGCTGGAGCAGATCGGCTGCGCGGTGACGGCCGACGGTCCGGAGCTGAGCGTCGTGCCGCCGACGTGGCGACCGGACCTGGTGCAGCCGGTGGACCTGGTGGAGGAGGTCGCGCGGCTGCGCGGCTACGACACCATCCCCTCGGTCCTGCCGGCGGCCCCCGCGGGCCGGGGCCTGACGGCGGCGCAGCGCGCGCGCCGATCGGCCGCGCGGGCGCTGGTCGACGACGGGTTCGTCGAGGTCCTCTCCTACCCGTTCGTGGCCGCGGCGGTGCACGACGCGCAGGGCCTGGCCGCCGACGACCCGCGCCGGGCCGCGCTGCGGCTGGCGAACCCGCTGTCGGAGCAGCAGCCGCTGATGCGCACCAGCGTGCTGGACTCCCTCGTGGAGGTGGTGCGCCGCAACGTCTCCCGCGGCCTGCGCGACCTGGCGCTGGTGGAGTTCGGCGCCGTGACCCTCCCGCTGCCCGGTGCCGGGGCGGCCCCGCTGCCGGGTGTGGACGCCCGCCCCGCGGAGGAGGAGCTGGCCGCCCTGCACGCCGCGGTGCCGCCGCAGCCGCTGCACGTGGCCGGGATCCTCACCGGGACCCGGCGGGGCCCGGGCGCCACCGCGGACGGGTTCGCCGGTGGCGGTGAGCCGGTGCTGTGGGCGGACGCGGTCGACGCGGTCCGCACGGTCGCCGCCGCGGTGGGCGTGCACATCGTCGTCGAGGCCGCCGAGCACGCCCCCTGGCACCCGGGCCGGTGCGCCCGCGTCGGCACTCCGGCGGGGCACCTCGTCGGGTACGCCGGCGAGCTGCACCCGGCGGCGCTGGAGGCGCTGGAGCTGCCCGCGCGCTCGGCCGCCTTCGAGCTGGACCTGGACGTGCTGCTGGGGCAGGTGGGGGCGAGCCCGCAGGTGGGGCACCTGTCGGGGTACCCCGCCGCCACCCAGGACGTCGCCCTGGTCCTCGACGCGTCCGTCCCGGCTGCCTCCGTCGAGGCCGCGCTGCGCGAGGGGGCCGGGGACCTGCTGGAGGACGTCCACCTGTTCGACGTCTACACCGGCCCCCAGGTCGGCGACGGGCGCAGGTCCCTGGCGTACGCGCTGCGCTTCCGGGCGCCGGACCGCACGCTGACGGCGGAGGAGGCGAGCGCCGCGCGCGAGTCGGCGGTCGCCGAGGCGGCCCGCCGGACCGGGGCGGTGCAGCGTGGCTGAGCTCGTCGGGGCGGCAGGGGGCGCTCCACCGGCCCCGGGCGTGGCTCTGGTCACCGGCGCGAGCCGGGGCATCGGCCGCGAGCTGGTGCTGGGCCTGGCCCGCGCCGGCTGGTCGGTCGGGGCGTTGGCCCGCGACGCGGTCGCCCTGGACGAGGTCGTGGAGCGGGTGACCGTCGAGGGCGGGCGCGCGGTGGCCACCGCCGTCGACGTCACGGACGCCCACGCGGTGGCGGCCGCGGTCCACGCGTTGGAGGCCGAGCTGGGTGGCACCGCCGTGCTGGTCAACTGCGCCGGTCGCATCGAGGCCGACGAGGTCGCGCCGTGGGAGGCGGACCTGGAGGAGGTGCGCCGGGTGCTCGAGACCAACGTGCTGGGCCCCTTCCACCTGGTGCGCGCGGTGGTGCCGGGCATGGTGGCCCGCGGCGGGGGCCGGGTGGTGGACCTCAGCTCGGGCGCGGCGCACAAGGACTCCCCGGTCCACGCCGCCTACGGCGCCAGCAAGGCGGCGCTGTTCCGCCTGGGCGGGGCGGTGACGGCGGCGGGGCGCGAGCACGGCGTCCTGGCGTTCGAGGTGTCCCCGGGGGTGGTGCGCACGGACATGTCCAGCGGGATGGCGGTGCACGCCGAGCGCACGGACTGGACCGACCCCGCCGACGTGGTGGCGCTGGTGCTGGCGGTGGCGCGTGGCGAGCTCGACGCGTGGGCGGGCCGGCTGGTGCGGGCGGGCACCGACACGCCCGCTTCGCTGGCCGCGGCGGCGCGTGCCGGGCTGGCTCCCCGCGCCCGCAGCCTGGACGTGGTGCCCTACGGCCCGCAGGACCCGCTGGGCTGAACTCCGGGTGCATGCTTACGCGTCACCGTGTATGGTCATGCGCATGGATGCAGCAAGGCGGCTGAAGGTCGCCGTCGCGGGGGCCAGCGGTTACGCCGGGGGTGAGCTGCTGCGGCTGCTGCTGCAGCACCCGCACGTGGAGATCGGAGCGCTCACGGGTGCCTCGAACGCCGGCACGGCGCTGGGGGAGCTGCAGCCGCACCTGCTCCCCCTGGCCGGCCGGGTGCTGCAGCCCACGACCAGCGAGGTCCTCGCCGGCCACGACGTGGTCTTCCTCGCCCTGCCGCACGGGCACTCGGCGGCCGTCGCCGCCGAGCTCGGCGAGGACGTCGTCGTCGTGGACTGCGGGGCCGACCACCGCCTCACCGACCCGGCGCAGTGGCAGCGGTTCTACGGCTCCGAGCACGCCGGCAGCTGGCCGTACGGCCTGCCCGAGCTGCCGCTGGCCGGCGGCGGCAGGCAGCGCGAGCGCCTGGCCGGTGCCCGGCGCATCGCCGTGCCCGGCTGCTACCCCACCAGCGTGAGTCTCGCCCTGGCCCCCGGGTTCGCCGCGGGCCTGCTGGCCGGGGAGGACGTCGTCGTGGTGGCCGCCTCCGGCACCTCCGGGGCCGGCAAGAGCCTGAAGCCGCACCTGCTCTCCGCCGAGGTCATGGGCTCCATGAGCCCGTACGGCGTCGGCGGCGGCCACCGGCACACCCCCGAGATCGAGCAGAACCTGGCGCTCGCCGCCGGCGGCCCGGTCTCGGTGTCCTTCACCCCGACGCTGGCGCCCATGCCGCGCGGCATCCTCGCCACGTGCACCGCGAAGCTGGTACCCGGCGCCGTCGCCGGCGAGGTGCGCGCCGCGTGGGAACGGGCGTACGCCGGCGAGGAGTTCGTCCACCTGCTGCCCGAGGGCCGCTGGCCCACCACCGCGATGGTGCTGGGCGCCAACGCGGCGGCTCTGCAGCTGGCCGTGGACGAGCACGCCGGCCGAGTCGTCGTCGTGGCCGCCATCGACAACCTGACCAAGGGCACCGCGGGAGGAGCCGTGCAGAGCGTGAACGTCGCCCTGGGGCTGCCCGAGGGCACCGGGCTGAGCGCTGCGGGAGTGGCGCCGTGAGCGTCACCGCCCCCGCCGGGTTCCGCGCCGCCGGCGTCACCGCCGGGCTGAAGGCCAGCGGCAGGCCCGACGTCGCCCTCGTCGTCAACGACGGCCCCCTGGACGCCGCCGCCGCCGTCTACACCTCCAACCGGTGCAAGGCGCACCCGGTCCTGTGGAGCGAGCGCGCCAGCGCCGACGGCCACGTGCGCGCGGTCGTGCTGAACTCCGGCGGCGCCAACTGCTTCACCGGTCCGGAGGGCTTCCAGACGACCCACGCCACCGCCGAGCTCGTCGGCGAGCTCACGGGCGCGGGCGCGGCCGACGTGGCCGTCTGCTCCACCGGCCTCATCGGGGTCCTGTTCAGCCGCGAGAAGCTGCTCGACGGCGTGCGCACCGCCCACGCGGCGCTGTCCACGTCCGGCGGTTCGGACGCGGCCACGGCCATCATGACCACGGACACGGTCTCGAAGCAGGCGATCGCCCAGGGCGAGGGCTTCACCGTCGGCGGCATGGCCAAGGGCGCGGGCATGCTCGCCCCCGGCCTGGCGACGATGCTCGTCGTCCTCACCACCGACGCCGTGGCCGAGCCCGCGGACCTCGACCGCGCCCTGCGCGCGGCCACCCGCACCACGTTCGACCGCGTCGACTCCGACGGGTGCATGTCCACCAACGACACCGTGGTCCTGCTGGCCAGCGGGGCCTCCGGCACGCGGCCCGGTTCCGCGGACCTCGACGCGGCCGTGCACCGCGTGTGCGCGGACCTGGCCCGCATGCTCGTGGGCGACGCGGAGGGCGCCGACCACGACATCGCGGTCGAGGTCGTCGGTGCCGCCACCGAGGACGACGCCCTCGAGGTGGCCCGCTCCGTCGCCCGCAACAACCTCTTCAAGGCGGCGGTCTTCGGGAAGGACCCCAACTGGGGACGCGTCCTGGCCGCGGTCGGCACCACCTCCGCCGAGTTCGACCCGCAGGCCCTCGACGTCAGCCTCAACGGCGTCCCGGTGTGCGTCGGTGGCGCCCCCGGCGCCGACCCCGCGCAGGTGGACCTCGCGCCCCGCGAGGTGCGGGTGCGCGTCGACCTGCACGCCGGCGAGCACGCGGCGACGGTGTGGACCAACGACCTCACCCACGCCTACGTCCACGAGAACAGCGCCTACTCGACATGAGCGACCTGACGGACCTGACGGCCGAGGACAAGGCGGGCGTGCTCGTCGAGGCCCTGCCGTGGCTGCAGAAGTGGCACGGCGCCCTCGTCGTGCTCAAGTACGGCGGCAACGCCATGGTGGACGACGGGCTGAAGCGAGCGTTCGCCGAGGACGTGGTGTTCCTGCGCACGGCGGGCCTGCGGCCGGTCGTCGTGCACGGGGGGGGCCCGCAGATCTCCGCGATGCTGAGGCGCCTGGACATCGCCAGCGAGTTCCGCGGCGGCCTGCGCGTGACCACCCCCGAGGCGATGGACGTCGTGCGGATGGTCCTCACGGGGCAGGTCGGCCGTGAACTGGTGGGGTTGCTCAACGCGCACGGCCCGCTGGCGGTCGGCCTGTCCGGGGAGGATGCCGGGCTGCTGCGCGCGCGTCGCCGCCCCGCCCTCGTCGACGGCGAGCTGGTCGACGTCGGTCTGGTCGGCGACGTCGTCGGCGTGGACCCCGCGGCGGTGAACGACCTGCTGGCCGCCGGCCGGATCCCCGTCATCTCCACGATCGCCCCCGAGGTCGACGACGAGGGCGAGCTGGTGCCGGGGTCGGTGCTCAACGTCAACGCCGACACCGCCGCGTCCGCCATCGCCGTCGCCCTGGGGGCGCAGAAGTTCGTCGTCATGACGGACGTCGCGGGCCTGTACGCCGACTGGCCCGACCGCGAGTCCCTCGTCAGCGAGATCGGTGCGCAGGAGCTCGAGCAGCTGCTGCCGTCCCTGGAGTCCGGCATGGTGCCCAAGATGGAAGCGTGCCTGCGCGCGGTGCGCGGCGGTGTGCCCCGCGCCACGGTCATCGACGGCCGGCTGGCGCACTCGGTCCTGCTGGAGGTCTTCACGACCTCCGGCAACGGCACGATGGTCGTGCCGTGAACCCCCCGGGAGGAGCAGCGGTGGACGGCACGGTGGAGACCGCGCGGGCGTCGGAGGCCCTGCCGGTCACCGAGGGCAGCGGGCAGCAGTGGCTGCAGCGCTACTCCTCGGCCCTCATGGGCACCTACGGCACTCCTCAGCGCGTCCTCGTGCGCGGCGAGGGGTGCTACGTCTGGGACGCCGACGGCACCCGCTACCTGGACCTGCTGGGCGGCATCGCCACGAACGCGCTGGGCCACGCGCACCCGCTGCTGGTCGCGGCGGTGACCTCGCAGCTGACGACGCTCGGCCACGTGTCGAACTTCTTCGCCACGGCTCCGCAGATCGCGCTGGCGGAGCGTCTGCTGGAGGTCTCCCGCGCGCCGGAGGGCTCGCGGGTGTTCTTCTGCAACTCCGGTGCCGAGGCCAACGAGGCCGCCTTCAAGATGGCCCGGCGCACGGGCCGCCCGAAGGTCGTGGCCGCGGTGGACGCCTTCCACGGCCGCACGATGGGCGCGCTCGCGCTGACCAGCAAGGAGGCCTACCGGGCGCCCTTCGAACCGCTGCCGGGCGGGGTCGAGTTCGTCCCGTACGGCGACGTCGGCGCCCTGGGCAGGGCCGTGGACGGTGCCACGGCGGCGGTGTTCCTGGAACCGGTCCAGGGCGAGGGCGGGGTCACCCCCGCCCCGGACGGCTACCTCGCGGCGGCACGGCGGATCACCGCCGACCACGGGGCCCTGCTCGTGCTCGACGAGGTGCAGACCGGCATCGGGCGCACGGGGGAGTGGTTCGCCCACCAGCAGCCGCGCCACGGGGGCTTCCTGCCCGACGTGATCACGGTCGCCAAGGGGCTCGGTGGCGGCATCCCGGTGGGCGCCGCCATCGCCCTGGGCACCCACAACGCGGCGCTGCTCGGCGCCGGCCAGCACGGCACGACGTTCGGCGGGAACCCCGTGGCCGCCGCGGCGGGCCTGGCGACCCTGCACGCGATCCAGCGCGACGGCCTGCTGCGCGCCGCGCGCGCCGTCGGCGAGCACCTGCGCGGGCGCACGGCTTCGCTGGGCCACCCGCTCGTCGCGGGGGTTCGCGGGGAGGGACTCCTGCTCGGCATCGCCCTGACCGAGCCCGTGGCCGCCGCCGTGGTGAGCGCGGCCCTCGCACGCGGCTTCATCGTCAACGCCGTGCGGCCCGACACGATCCGGCTGGCACCGCCGCTCGTGCTCACCACCGCCCAGGCGGACACCTTCCTGGACGCGCTGCCGTCCGTGCTCGACGCCGCCCAGAACCCCGCGGAGGACTCGTGACCACCCGCCACTTCCTCGCCGACGACGACCTCGACCCCGCGGAGCAGGCGGAGGTCCTGGCGCTGGCCGCCCGGCTCAAGGCGGACCGGTTCGCCGAACGTCCCCTGGAGGGGCCGCGCACGGTCGCCCTCCTCTTCGACAAGCCCTCCACCCGCACGCGTGTCTCGTTCAGCGTGGGGGTGGCGGAGCTGGGCGGCGCGCCGCTGGTCATCGACGCCGCCGGCTCGCAGCTGGGCCGGGGGGAACCCGTCGCCGACACGGCCCGCGTCCTGGAGCGGCAGGTCGCCGCGATCGTGTGGCGGACCTTCGAGCAGTCCCGCCTGGAGGAGATGGCGGCGCACTCGCGGGTCCCCGTGGTGAACTCCCTCAGCGACGACTACCACCCCTGCCAGATCCTCGCCGACCTGCAGACGATCGCCGAGCACAAGGGGGGCCTGGCCGGCCTGACGATGGCCTACCTCGGCGACGGGGCCAACAACATGGCCCACTCCTACGCCCTGGGCGGCGCCACCGCGGGCCTGCACGTGCGCATCGCGACCCCCGCGACCGACCTGCCCGACGCGGGGATCGTGCAGCGCGCGCGGGCCGTGGCGGCCGGCACGGGCGGATCCGTCACCGTCACGCAGGACCCCCGCGAGGCGGCCACCGGCGCGGACGTGGTGGTCACCGACACGTGGATCAGCATGGGCCAGGAGGGCCTGGACGCCGCCGACCGGCTGCAGCGCTTCACCCCGTACGCGGTGACCCCTGAGCTGATGGACCTGGCGGACCCGTCGGCGGTCGTGCTGCACTGCCTGCCCGCCTACCGCGGCAAGGAGATCGCCGCGGAGGTCCTCGACGGGCCGCGGTCGGTGGTCTGGGACGAGGCCGAGAACCGCCTGCACGCCCAGAAGGCGCTGCTCGTCTGGCTGCTCGCGAACTCGGAGTGAGCGCGATGTCGGGCACGGGCACCAAGGCGTTCCGGCACGACCGGATCGCCGCGGTGCTGTCTCGCTCCCCGGTGCGGTCGCAGACGGAGCTCGCCGCCCACCTGGCCGCCGAGGGCGTGGCGGTCACCCAGGCCACGCTCTCCCGCGACCTCGTGGAGCTCGGCGCGGTGAAGGTCCGCGACGGTGACCGCGGCCTGGTGTACGCGCTGCCCGCCGAGGGCGGCGACCGCACGCCGCGCAGCGGCACGGGCCAGGAGGTGCTCGATGCGCGCCTGGCCCGGTGGTGCGAGGAACTGCTCGTCACCGCGGAGGCGTCGGCGAACCTGGTGGTGCTGCGCACTCCACCCGGCGCGGCCCAGTTCCTCGCCAGCGCGGTCGACCACTCCGTCATGCCCGCCGTCCTCGGCACCATCGCCGGTGACGACACCGTCCTCGTCATCGCCCGCGACCCGCTCGGCGGCGACGCCGTCGCCGCGCGCTTCCTGGCGCTCGCGCGCCGGGAGGACCCCCCTGCCACGGTCCGCCCGGACCACCACCCCGAAGGAGAGACCCCGTGAGCGAGCAGCGGTTGCACCAGCAGGCCGAGAGGGGCCTGTGGGGCGCGCGCTTCGCCAGCGGCCCCGCGCAGGCGATGGCGGCCCTGTCGAAGTCCACCCACTTCGACTTCCGCCTGGCCCGGCACGACCTGGCCGGCTCGCGCGCTCACGCCCGGGTGCTGCAGCGCGCCGGGCTCCTCGACGAGGCGACGCTGCAGGCGCTGCTCACCGGGATCGACGCGCTGGAGGCCGACGTGGTCTCCGGGGCGTTCACGCCCGCCGAGGAGGACGAGGACGTGCACTCGGCGCTGGAGCGCGCTCTCGTGGAGCGGGTGGGCCCCGACGTCGGTGGCCGCCTGCGGGCGGGGCGCTCGCGCAACGACCAGATCGCCACGCTGCTGCGGATGTTCCTGCGCGAGCACGCGCGCGTCGTCGCCGCGGGTGTCCTGGACGTCGTCGAGGCGCTCGTCGAGCAGGCGGCTGCCCACCCGGGGGCGGCGATGCCCGGTCGCACGCACCTCCAGCACGCCCAGCCCGTGCTGCTCGCCCACCACCTGCTGGCTCACGCCTGGCCGCTGCTGCGCGACGTGGAGCGGCTGCGCGACTGGGACGAGCGCGCTGCCGTGTCGCCGTACGGCTCCGGGGCGCTGGCCGGCTCGTCCCTCGGCCTGGACCCGCAGGCGGTCGCCGAGGAGCTCGGCTTCTCCCGCAGCGTGGAGAACTCCATCGACGGCACTGCCGCTCGCGACGTCGCGGCGGAGTTCGCCTTCGTCGCGGCGATGATCGGTGTGGACCTGTCGCGGATCTCCGAGGAGGTCATCGTGTGGGCCACGAAGGAGTTCTCCTTCGTCACGCTCGACGACGCCTGGTCGACGGGCTCGAGCATCATGCCGCAGAAGAAGAACCCCGACGTCGCCGAGCTGGCGCGCGGCAAGGCGGGCCGTCTGATCGGTGACCTGACCGGGTTGCTGAGCACCCTCAAGGGCCTGCCGCTGGCGTACAACCGCGACCTCCAGGAGGACAAGGAGCCGGTGTTCGACGCCGTCGACACCCTGGAGGTCCTGCTGCCCGCCGTCGCGGGCATGGTGGGCACGCTGCGCTTCCACACCGACCGGATGGCCGCTCTGGCGCCGCAGGGCTTCGCCCTGGCCACCGACATCGCCGAGTGGCTGGTGCGTCAGGGCGTGCCCTTCCGCGAGGCGCACCACGTCTCCGGGGCGTGCGTGCGCCGCTGCGAGGAGCTCAGCGAGGTCGAGGACCGTCCCGTCGAGCTCTGGGACCTCACCGAGACGGACCTGGCGACCATCTCGCCGCACCTGACCCCGGAGGTCAAGGGGGTGCTCAGCGTCGCGGGTTCGCTCGCTTCGCGCGACGCCGTGGGCGGCACCGCGCCGGTGCGGGTGGCGGAGCAGCTGGAGCAGGCCCGAGCGGCGTTGGCCGGGCACCGGGCGTGGGCACGTCCGTGACCGGTGCGGTGGCGCTGTCGCGGGGGTTCTTCGCCCGCGACGTGCTGGACGTGGCCCGTGACCTGCTGGGCCGCGTCGTCCGCCACCGCACCCCCGAGGGGGCGGTGGCGGTCCGCCTCACCGAGGTCGAGGCGTACGCCGGGGAGGCTGATCCGGGCTCGCACGCCTACCGGGGCCGGACAGCGCGCACCGCGGTGATGTTCGGCCCGCCCGGCCACGCGTACGTCTACTTCTCCTACGGCATGCACTGGTGCGTGAACCTGGTGACCGGTCCGGACGGGGTGGCCTCGGCGGTGCTGCTGAGGGCAGGGGAAGTGGTCGAGGGCAGCGAGCTGGCACGAGCGCGCCGCCTCGCGGCCCGGCGTGACGCCGACCTGGCCCGGGGACCCGCGCGCCTGACGCAGGCGCTGGCGATCGGGCGTGACCAGGGGGGCGCCGACGTCTGCGCCGGTGGTCCCCTCCAGGTGTTGGCGGGTGAGCCGGTGCGCGACGCCGCGGTCTCCTGGGGTCCGCGCGTCGGTGTGGCCGGAGCGGGAGCACCCACCCCTTGGCGGGCGTGGGTGACGGGCGACCCGACCGTGTCCGCCTACCGTGCCGCGGTACCGCGTCGACCGCGACCCTCCTGATCGGGCAGGCTGTCCGCGGGCGGGCGATCGGCGCCCGCCGGGACGTGGAGGGGACACGAGTCGTGAGCGACGTCTGGGACGATCTGCAGTGGCGGGGTCTGGTGGCGCACTCCACCGATGAGGCCGCGCTGCGTGAAGCGCTGCAGACGGGTCCGCTGACGTACTACGTGGGCTTCGACCCGACGGCGGCCAGCTTGCACGTGGGGCACCTGGTGCAGGTGCTCACGGCCAGGCGGCTGCAGCTGGCTGGGCACAGGCCGCTGGTGCTGGTGGGTGGGGCCACCGGTCTGGTGGGCGATCCGCGCCCGTCGGCGGAGCGGGCGATGAACGATCCGGCCACGGTGGCCGGGTGGGTGGGCCGGTTGCAGGCGCAGATCGCGCCGTTCTTGGACTTCACCGGTGCGGCGGCGGCGACGATGGTGAACAACCTGGACTGGACCGCGCCGATGAGCGCGATCGAGCTGTTGCGCGATGTGGGCAAGCACTTCAGCGTCAACCGGATGCTGGATCGTGAGGCGGTGGCCAAGCGCCTGGCCAGCACGGGCATCTCCTTCACGGAGTTCGCGTACGTGCTGCTGCAGTCGAACGACTACTTGCAGTTGCAGCGCAGGCACGGCTGTGCGCTGCAGCTGGGTGGTTCGGATCAGTGGGGCAACATCACCGCCGGGTGCGAGCTGGTGCGCCGGGTGGACGGCGTCACGGTGCACGCGCTGGCCACGCCGTTGCTGACCAAGGCCGACGGCACCAAGTTCGGCAAGACCGAGTCCGGTGCGGTGTGGCTGGATGCGGAGCTGACCAGTCCGTACGCGTTCTACCAGTTCTGGCTCAACGCCGAGGACTCGCAGGTCGAGGGCTACTTGAAGGCGTTCTCCTTCCGTGGCCGTGAGGAGATCAGCGAGCTGGGCCGCCAGGCGCGCGAGGCGCCCAAGGCGCGTGCGGCGCAGCGCGCTCTGGCGCACGAGGTGACTGCGTTGGTGCACGGTGATCAGGTGGCACGTGCGGTGCAGGAGGCCTCCGCGGCCCTCTTCGGCGCCAGCGCGGGCAGTGGGTACGCCGCCCTGGCGGGCATCGACGAGGCCACCCTGGCCGGTGCGTTGGCCGAGCTGCCCACCGCGAGCGCGGACTCGCTGGACGTGCCGGTGGCGCAGCTGCTGGCCGAGACCGGCCTGGCGCCCTCGCGCAGCGCTGCGCGGCGCACGATCGCCGAGGGGGGTGCGTACGTGAACAACGTCAAGGTCAGCGACCCGGAGGCGTCCCTGGCCGACGTGGTCAGCGACCCGCAGGCGCCGGCGCCGCTGCTGCACGGGCGGCACGCGGTGCTGCGCCGTGGTCGCAAGTCCTTGGCAGCGGTTGCTCTGCCGTTGCAGCAGTAGGGGATCCGCCCCGGCCCCACCGTGGATTTGGTGGTTGGGGCTGGGGCGGCGTACTGTTCTTCTCGTCGCCCGGACGGGGCGGCCGCCGGGGCCGGGAGGTCGCGGGGGTCTGCTGCGGGTGGGTGGTGCGGCAAGCTTGATCGGGGTTGGGTTGCAGGTTGGCCTGGTTCCTGGTTACAGTGGGAAAGTTGCCTCTGTTTAGCTGGCCTTCTTCGGGGGGTCGGGTGCGGGGTGCGTCCGGTTCTTGAGAACTCAACAGTGTGCCAAGTGTTGATGCCAAATCAATCAACCCCGTGGCATTCCTTCGTGTGAAGGGGTGTTGGGGATTCCTTTGGTGTTGTTCCTCCGTCCCCCTCG
>NZ_JBJLRI010000038.1:0-41219 GCF_050871405.1 Kineococcus esterisolvens | reverse complement strand
ACCTCGTCGGTGCCGCTGCAGCCGACGCGGGCGTCCAGGCGCCCGTCGGCCAGGCCCTGCACCACCGACAACGTGCGCGCCAGCGGGCCGGCGATGGAACGGGCCACCACCACGGCCACCGCGACGGCGATCGCGAGGGCGGCCGCACCGATGACCAGCAGCAGCACCAGCGCGGTGTGGAAGTCGGACGCACCCCGGGTGGCCATGTCCGCGGCCGCCTGCACCTCGATGCCGGTCAGGGCGTCGAGCTGCGCGTTGACCTGCCTGGCCAGGGGGGCGACGTTGGCGTCACGGGCGGCGACGTAGGCGTCGATGTCCTTGTTCGTCGCCGCGCTGACGAGGTCCTCGCGCGTGGTGCGGTACTGCACGAGCAGTTCCTCCACCGTCCCGCGCTCCTCGGCGCCGGCGGTCGGCGAGGAGGCCAGGTAGTCCTGCCAGGCCTGGTCGTAGACCTCGTCGTGGGCGGCCATGTTCTGCAGCTGCGTGGCGGTCTGCTCAGGGGTGGAGGGCAGTGCGGCGCTGGTGATGTCCACGCGCAGCTGCAGGAAGGCGGCCTTGGCCTGCCCGATGGCCTGCACGGACGCCACCCCGTTGGTGGACAGGGCCTTCAGATTGGCCTGCGAGTTCTCCAGGCGGGAGATGCCCACACCGACCACCACGGCCAGCAGCAGGCACACGACGCCGAAACCGGCGAACAGTTTGGAAGCGATCTTCAGGTCGCGCAGTCGGGTGAGCACGCAGTGGGGATCGACACGGCCGCAACGGTGCTTGAGCGAACCTTCACTCCCGCCCGGGACCGGGGCGGGGCCGGGGCTGGCGTGCGCCCTCGTCCGGGAGCGCCGACACCCACTGCCGGGTGACCCCGAAGAGCTGCGCGATGTCCGGGACGCTGCCCCCCTCCTCGAGCAGGGCCCTGGCACGCGGACCCCCCGGGACGAGCGGGGTCAGCCCCGCGCGGTCGCGGCCAGGTCCTCCTGCCCGGACGCGCCGGCGTCCGTGGCGCCCTCCCCCGCCGCGGGCACGCGCGGGGCGAGCCGGGTCGAGAGGGCGGCGAGGACGGCCAGGCCGGCGACGACCCACCAGCCGGAGGCGCCGGCGCTGTCGGCGGCGCGCGCCACCGCGTTCGCGACGCCGAGGCGGTCCAGCAGCCACCCGGCGGCGGCGACGCCCGCGCAGACGGCGCCGACGACCCGCACCGGCCGGTACCAGCGGGTGCGGGCCAGCACCACGAAGCACGGCAGGACGAGGGCGACGACGAGCAGCTGCATGAGCTCGATGCCGAGGTTGAACCCGAGCAGGCTCAGCAGCAGCTGCCCGGTGGACAGCTCCAGCTCGGCGAGGGTGAAGGAGAACGCCATCCCGTGCACGAGGCCGAACACCGCGGCGACGAGCGCCTCGCGGCCGGGGAACAGCGGGCGCAGGGCGTGCACGGCGCCGATGAGGATGCTCAGCGCGATGAACGACTCGATGGGCGCGGTGGGCAGGGTGAACCGGCCCAGGGCGCTGATCGCCAGCGTCGCGGAGTGCCCGACGGTGAACGCCAGGGTGATCCCGGCGATGCGGCGCACCGCGCGGCGGCCACCGGTGGGCGCGGCCCACCGGCCGCGCGCGGCCAGCAGCGGGGCGGGCAGCAGCAGGGTCAGCAGGAACAGCAGGTGGTCGGTGCCGGCGAGGATGTGGTCGGCGCCCAGGCGCAGCATCGCCGTGGAACCCTTCCAGGCGCTGCCCTCCTCCAGGTCGACCTGCAGGGGCACGACGTCCAGGGTGGAGTTGTCGGCGGCGATGACGCCGATCTGCTCGGTGGCGCCCTCCTCCGTCACGAGGCCGCCGGCCCAGTCGGTGCGCACGGTGACGATGATCGAGTCGGTGACGACCTCGTGGACGACGACGTCGGCGGCGAAGGTGAAGCGCCGCACGTCCGCCCCGGCGGGCGGGGTGAGGACGGCGTCGCCGAGGACCTCCCGGTAGGTGCCGGTGGAGGTCTGCTCGGCGTCGCCGAGGGACAGCTCCCCCACCCGCACGTCCCACGGGGTGCCGTCGGGGGTGGTCGTGGTCAGGTGCTCGGCGAGGTAGCCGCGCAGTTCGTCCTGCCGCGCGGCGAGGACGCTCTCGGCGTCCTCGCCGCGCAGGTCGACACCGCTGGCGAGGGCCAGGTCGTCGACGGGCACCTGCAGGCCCGCGGTGATCGAGCCCTCGTGGACGTCGAGCTGCACGAGGGTGTTCGGCATGGGGTGCGCGGAGGCGGGCGCAGCGCCCGCCAGCAGCGCCCCCAGGGCGAGCAGGACCGCCGCGAGCAGCGCGGGCAGCGGACGCGCCGCGGGTTCGACCGCCGTGCGCATCAGGAGGAGAACTCCCCGCCGTAGTCGCGGACCTTGTCGCGGTAGACGGTGTGGTAGTGGATCTGGTCGGAGATGACGATGCCGTTCTGGCAGACGAACTCGATCCACACGCTGGGCCCGTCGATGCGGACGTAGTTCGCGTGCTCGGTGAGGTCGGTACCTCCGGACCAGGAGACGTACGTGTCGTCGAGCTCGGACTCGTAGGTGGCCATGAGGTCCTCGGCGACGGCGTCGTCGACGATGCCCACCCACGACCGGACGGCGGCCAGCACGAGCTGCTTCTGCTCGTCGGTCAGGTCACCGACCCTCACGCCGGACTGCGTGTCGGGGAACTGCCCGTCCTCGCCGGGGCCCACGAGGACGTCGGTGAAGGTCTCCGTCAGCTGCGCCTGCGCGAGCTCCTCCTCGCTGAGGCTCGCGGTCGCGGCCCTCACCGAGTCGGCCATCTCCTGCAGGGGGGCGTAGGTGGTGCCGTCGTCCGCGGTCCACGAGGTGGGTTCGACGCCGACGAAGTAGGGGCTGGCGCCGGAGACCTCGCCGTCGGCGTAGGTGAAGTTCACGGCCAGGTGGTGCCCGCCGAAGTGCAGGATCCAGGTGCCGTCGGTGCCGGGGGTGCCGAGGATCGCCAGGTCGTACAGGCCGCTGCCGTACCCGCCGCCACCGCCGCCGCCACCCGGCACCGCCCCGCCGGTGGGCATGCCCGAGGGCATGGTGCCGTCGGTGGGCATCCCGGTGGGCATCCCCGTGGGCATCCCCGTGGGCATCCCCGTGGGCATCCCCGTGGGCATGGTGCCGCTGCCGGGACCGCCGCCCTGGCCGCTCTCCTGGAGCTCGTTGAGGTGGTCGTCGGCGGCGCGGATCTCCTCGATCTGCTGGTACCCGGCCTCGCCGCTGCCGGTGGCCGCCTCCAGCAGCTCCTCGGCGAGCGCCTGCTGGTCCTCGCTGAGGTCGCCGAGCGCGACACCGCCGCGGCAGTCCTGCCCGCACGGCAGGTTCGACCAGGCGGTGGCGTTCTCCTCGGTCATCTCGAGCACGGCCAGGGCCTTCTGGTCGTCGTCGAGGCTGGCGATGAACGCGTTGGCGGCGTCGGCGACGGCCTGCACGGCGCCGCCGGTGGACGCGGTGGCGGACGTGGTGGCGGTGTCCGTGGAGCCGGAGGTGGTGTCGTCGGAGCCGCCGCAGCCGGCGACGACGAGGCACACCGCGGCCGCGAGGGACAGCACCGCGGAGGGTCTGCGGAACCCGTTTCGTGCGTCCGCGGCGCGCGTCGCGCCGTCGGGGGTCTCGCCGGCGTCCGCCGTACCCGTCGTCCTGGTCAGCACTGTCGTCTCCCCGGCTTCGTGACGTCACCTGTCCGGCCCGTAGGCCGTCACTCAGGGTCCAGGGGGTCTCACGCCTTGTGCAAATCGGGTGAGTCGTCGCGGTTTCCGCCGTGCGTCCGCTCAGCGCCGGCGGAGGGTCCCGTGAGAGGGCGGGGCGCGGCGTCCTCAGCCGAAGGGGCGCACCACCGTGGGGGCCACCGTCTCGGCACCGCGCTTCGCGGTGATGTCCACCACCCGCACGACGCCGCGCTGGTTGGGCGACTCGATCATCTTCCCGCCGCCGAGGGCGATGGCGACGTGCACGATCCGGCCGGTGGTGTCGGAGGTGTAGAAGACGAGGTCGCCGCGCTGCGCCTGCGCCAGCGGCAGGTGGCGCAGACCGCCGTGCGCGTACAGCTCCGCGGAGGTGCGGTAGTCAGCCAGCGGGTGCTTGTCCACGGTCACCGGCCGCGGCGACAGGCCGGCTGCGAGGAGGGACTGCAGCACGAGGCCGGAGCAGTCGGTGCCGTAGCCGACGGGCCCGGCGCCGCCCCAGACGTACTCGGTGCCCAGGTAGCGGTGCGCGACCTCGATCACCTTCTCGACGCGCTGGGCGGCGACGGCGTTCGGCGCGACCTCGACCGGGTGCTGCCAGCCGTCCATGCAGAAGTCCTCGGGGATGCCGAGGCGTTCCCAGGTGGTGCGGTCCACGACGCCGGTGACGGGCAGGCGGGCGGAACGCTGGAAGTCGCGGACCGCGGTCGTCGTGGCGCCCTTGTTCCACTCGACCTCGGACGCGGGCAGGCCGAGGCGGCGCTGCACCAGTTTCACGCGCGAGCCGTTGTAGCCGACCTCGATCGGGCGGCAGGAGGGCACAGGGGCGTGCCAGGAGGTGGGCCGCAACCACGGGCCGGTGTCGTGGGTGATCGTGACCTCGGTGGCACCGGTGGAGGCGTTCCAGGTGACGTACCCGCGCTGGAAGTCGCCGCGCTTGCCCCCGGGCACGTCGTGCTCGTCGGAGACCGGGTAGCCCAGCGCCCCGGACTCCCAGCCGCGCTGCCCCCACGCCGCCTGGACGGCGCCGCGCACGACCTTCGCGCCGATGCCCTCGACCCAGTAGACGGCCCCGCCCTGGAAGGTCTGCAACCGGCCGCCGTCGGTGGCCAGCGGCACCTCACCGGTGACGGGGAAACCCAGGGGACCGTTCTCCCAGCCCTGCGCGGCGTACCGGCCGCCGATGGCGCCGCGCACCTCGTGGGCACCCAGCGCGGGCGTCCACAGCACCAGGCCGCCCTCGAATCGCTGCACCCGGCCGCCGTCGCGGACGGCGAACTCCTCGCTCGTCGGGAGGCCGAGGGGGCCGTTCTCCCAGCCGGTGCGGGCCCACTCCTCCCGGATCGCCCCGAACACCGGGTGCGCCCCCGTGGCGGGCGACCAGTAGAACGTGGCGCCCTGGAAGGCCTGCGCCCGGCCACCGCGGCCGACACCGGACTCGGCGCCCGTGCACGACCCCGCGACGGAGCGCTCGGCGCCCATCGCGCGCCAGCGGGCACCGATGTCACCGGAGGGGGTGCAGGTCGCGGCGTGCGCGGGGGCGGGCAGGCCGGTGCTCGCGGGGGCCACCGCGCCGAGCAGGCTGACGGAGAGGGCGCCGGCCACGGTCAGCGCGACGCGGGTGGTCCAGCGTCCGGGCACGATCCGCACTGTCCGTCCTCCTCCTGCTGATCACCGGCCCCCGGCACCGCCGGGGCGCGGCAGGGGTCGTCCCGTCCATCGTCACACGGCACGGTTCCCCCGGGCGGGGGAACAGCCTCCCGGACCGGGGCGCCGCACGTCAGGACCGGGTGACCCTCCCACCGGCGGCGTCCCACACCAGGGAGCCGCCCTCGTAGTCCTGCCGCACCCCGCCGGGCACCGGGTACTCCCCCGTGCGGGGGTACCCGAGGCCGCCGCGTTCCCAGCCCTGCCCGGCGTAGAACCCGGCGAAGGCGCCGTGGACCTCGTGGGCGCCGAGCGCGGGCGTCCAGTAGACGAGACCGCCCTGGAACCGCTGCACCACGCCCCCGTCGCGGAGGGGGATCTCCTCGCTGGTGGGGTACCCCAGCACGGACCACTCCCACCCCCGTGCGGCGTACAGGTCGAGGACGGCGCCACCGACCTCCTGCGCGCCGGTGCCCGCCGTCCAGTAGACGAGGCCGCCCTCGAACCGCTGCACCACGCCCCCGTCGCGGAGGGGGATCTCCTCGCTGGTTGGGTACCCCAGCGAGGAGTTCTCCCAGCCCTCGGCGGCGTAGCGGTCCCGCACCGCACCCCGGACGACGTGCGCGCCGGTGCGGGGGGTCCAGTAGACGAGGCCGTTCTCGAAGCGCTGCACCCGGCCGCCGTCGCGGACGGCGAACTCGTCCCCGTCGGGCAGGCCGATCGCCGAGCGAGCGGCACCGGCGGCGTCGTAGGCGTCCTGGATGGCGCCGCGGACCACGGAACTGCGGCCGCCCACGCCGGTGTAGGTGGTGGAACCGTCCGCGTTGCGGACCGGGGAACCCGGCACCCGCGGGGTGGTGGTGCGCGTGGCGGTCGGCTTCCGCGTCGCGGTGCGCGTGGGCGTCGCGGTGGGTGCCGTGGTCGGCGCGGCCGTGGGCGCCGAGGGCGGGCGCGTGGGGGTGGAGGTGACCGTCGGGGCGGGCGTGGCGGTGACCGTGGGGGTCGCGGTGGGGACCGCCGTGGCCGTCGCCGTGGGGGTGGCGGTCGCCGTCGGGGGCGGCGCCGGCGTCGTGAGGATCGCCCCGGCGCGGGCCGCGGCCAGTTCGACGGCCCGGTCGGCGCGCACGAGGCCGCGGCCGAACTCGTCGTCGCGGCCCGGGGCGCCGAGGTCCTCCGCGGAGTCCAGCAGGACCGCTTCGACCTCGTCGGGGGTGAACGAGCCGTGCACCGCCTCGACGAGGGCGGCGACCGCGGCCACGTGCGGGGCCGCCATCGAGGTGCCGCTCATGGCCGCGTAGCCGATGCCCTTGCTGTAGGTGGAGGCGATGTCGTCACCGGGGGCGGCGAGGTCGACCTGCGCGCCGTGCTGGGAGAAACCGGCCCGCCGGTCGGTGCGGGTGCTCGCCCCCACGGCGATGACGCCGGGGTCGGCGGCGGGGTGCAGCACGGGGTTGCCGGTGGCGCCGGAGTTCCCGGCGGCGGCGACCACGACGACGCCCTTGCCGCGCGCGTACTGCGTGGCCTGCTGCACGGCGACGCTGGGGCTGGCGGACGTGAGGCTGAGGTTGACGACGTCGGCGCCGGCGTTGGCGGCGTGGGTGATGGCGTCGGCGACGGCACTCGTGGCGCCGCTGCCGGAGTCCGGGAGCACCTTCAGCGGGAGGATGCGGACGCCGTCGGCGACGCCGTCGACCCCGCCGTTGCCGACGGTGGCGGCGATGGTGCCGGCGACGTGGGTGCCGTGCCCGTTGCCGTCGGCGCGCTCGGTGCCGGGGTCGGTGGTGAAGTTCCGGCCGGGCAGGACGTTCGGCAGGTCGGGGTGCTCGGCGACCCCGGTGTCGAGCACCGCCACGACGACGTCGCCGGGAGGAGCGCCGAGCCGGGCGACGGCCTGCGGCGCGTGGACGCGCTGCGGTCCCCACTGGTGCGGGGTGTAGTCCGTGCTGAGGCTGAAGGCCGCGGGAGCGGCGTCAGCGATGCGCGCGGTCTGCGCCGGCCCGGCGGCGAGGACGACGTCGAGGCCGTCGAGCAGGCCGATCACCCCGGCGGCCCCGGCGGCGTCGCTCGCGCTCACCGTCACGGCGCGGGGGCCCTCGCTCGTCGCGACCGACACCTCGACCCGCGGGCCGGTGCCGGTGGTCAGCTCCCCGAAGGCGGCTTCCTGCGACGCGCTCATCTCGGCCCGCACCGGCGCGGGCAGCGCGGCGAGGTCACCCGCGGAGCGGGCGTGGGCCGGTGCGGTGGCGGCGCCCGCGCCGGTCAGCGCCAGGGAGAGGACGACCGCGCGGGCCAGGGTGCGGGGGGCCGGGCGTCGACGCGTCACGGGCGCCTCTTCGGCACGGCGGCGCCGGGTCTTGAGCCGGACGACGGGCCCGGCCGGGTGACCTGCACCACGCCGCTGGATGCCGCGCGGGGCTTCCGCGCGAGCGTTCAAGAGGGGTGGGCGGCGCCCACGTGGAACCGTTCGCTGGTGCCGCGACGATCCAGCTCAGCCCGCGTGGCCTGCGGGGTGGCGCCGGACCCGGTGAGCAGCAGCGGGGCGGCGATGTTCGCGGCGAACGGGCCGGCGGCGAGCGCGTCGGGGTAGTTCTCGCCCACGGCGAGGACGGCGGCGGTGCTGCCGGGGAAGAAGCGCTGCCCGACGGCGACGGCGGTGCTGACGGACGCCGTCCCGCCGATCAGGTGGGTGGTGCTGGTGCCGAGCCGCTCCAGCTCGTCGAGGGTGGCCTGCGGGACCGTGTAGCGGCCGGTGAGCAGCACCGGCGGCGAGGGCGTCGGGGAAGTTCTCGCCGGTCGCCAGGTAGACGGCGGTGTAGGCGTTGCCCTCGAACTGCGCGGAGACGGCAGCGGCCGTGCCGTAGCGGTCCTGACCGAAGACCCGTTCGTCGGCAGCCTGCGCCGGGACGGCCGTGGCCGCTCCGAGGGCGGCGGTGAGGACGAGGGTGAGCAGAGCCGGGCGGCGCATGGGTGTCTCCTGGGTGGTCGCGGTGCCCGGTCGGTGTGGCAGCGGGCGGTGCGGTGCACCGGGGAACGAGCGAGGACGGATCGTCGAGGGCGCAGGTGGGCGCGCCGGTGGTGCAGCACGGCGATGCACGCAGCCGTAGCAGACTGGGCTACGCTCGTCGACGTGAAGACCGTGCCCGTGCGCGACGTCCGCAACCACTACGCGCAGATCATGCGGGAGGTGCAGGACGGCGAGACCTTCACCGTGACCATCGAGGGGCGTCCCGTGGCCACCATCAGCCCCTACAGCCCGCCGCGACCGGCTGGCCCGCAGACCTGGGTGCCCGTCGGAGAGGTCGTCGGCGCCCTGTCCCACCTGCGACCCGGCCTCGCCGATCGCCTCCGCGCCGACCTGGACGAGCACGTCGACGACGGCGTCGTCGACCCCTTCGAACGCCACCGGCAGGTGCAGGCCGGAAGCGCGCCGGGGGAACGCACGCCGTGACCAACCTGCTCCTGGACACGAACGCCGTCATCACCCTGGCGCAGGCACCCCCCGGCACCTCCTTCCCCGGCGTCCGCGACGACGACGCGGCCGCGATCTCGATCGTGACCGAGATGGAGGTGCGCGGAGGGCTGGCGGCGAACCCCGCCGACGACGAGCGCCAGCAGACGTTGTCGTTCCTGATGGGCCACTACGTCCCGCTCACCGTCGACGCCCGCGTCGCCTTCCACTACCACCGGGTCGCGACCGCCACTGCCACCCAGGGTCGGAAACCCCGCAAGCGGTTCGCCGACCTCGTGATCGCTGCGACGGCGCTGGCCCACGGGGCCACCCTGGTCACCGATGACCAGTTCCTGGCGCGCGCTGTGAGCGGCCTGCTGCCCGTGCGCCCCCTCACGTGAGGAAGGGGCGCCGCGGCAGCACTCGGAACGGCGTCAGGGGCGCAGGTAGATCCGCCGGTGGTGCAGCACGGCGGCCAGCACCGTCCACGCGACGAGCACCAGCACGGTGAAGCCGACCTGTTCGTTCCCGCCCACGGCGACGGCACCGGCGATCCGCTGGGCGAGGGTGCGGCCCTCGGCGTCGACGTCGTGCACGAGCAGCGCCATCACCACGTGCGAGCCGAAGTAGACGAGCAGGCTGTTGCGCCCGAGCGCCTCCAGGGGCCAGACGGCGCGGCGCAGCGCGGCGGGGGTGCGCGCCGAGTCCAGCAGCAGGTGCCCGGCCAGCAGGGCGACGGCCACCGCGGCGGTGACGGTCAGCGCGAACGGCGCGGTCCACAGCCGTTTCATCGCGGGCACGTCCACCCCCGCGACGAGGCCGGGCACCGTGGCGGTGAGCCAGGCGAGGGCGGTGAACGCGGCCGCCGCGGCGAGGACGGGGCGGGCGGCGCGGCGGGGGCCGCCGCCGCGGGCCCGGACGGCGAGGAGCAGGTGCCCGATGCAGGCGCCGGCCGCGGCGCTGACGCACGCGCCGAGGATCGCCACGAGGCCTTCGGGGTCGTGCCCGGCGGCGCCTTCCCAGTAGGTGTGCGCGGCGCCGAAGACGGCGGGGTCGACGGCCCCGGAGGGGTTGCACCCCCGCGTGAGTTCCCCACCGGGGCAGGTGGCGCCGTAGGCGGCGACCACGGCGGTGTGGGCGGCCGCCAGGAGGACGGTGACCAGGGACCAGCCGCGGGCGGTGCGGGTGAGCAGGTGCCCGAGCGCGACGACGACGACGACCCCGGCGTACAGCTGCAGCACGCCGGTGAACCGCCACGTGCTCCACTCCCAGGTGGCCGTGACGACCGCGTTGTAGAGCAGCCCGACGGCGACGAGCACGAGGACGCGGCGGGCGAGGCCGCGCACGTCGGTGCGCCGGTGCATCGCGAACCCGAGCCCGCAGCCGGTGAGGACGACGAACACGGGGAAGACGAGGTCGAGCCCGTTCACCCCGGTCCACTCGGCGTGGTCGAACCACGCGGGGGTGAGCAGCAGGGAGTTCACCGAGACGCTCACGCACAGCATGAGCCCGCGCACCACGTCCAGGCTGGCGATCCGCTTGCGCGGTTCCGCCGCCGGGCGCTGCGCCGCCGGGGCGCTCTGCTGGACCGGTCCGCTCACCCGGCCACTGTGCCAGCCGACGCGGACGGCCGGTTCACGCGCGGTGACATGATGTCGCGGTGTCGCGCCGGGTGATCCTCACGGGAGCCGCGGCGACGGTCGTGGCGGCGCTGCTGACGGCCTGCACCCCCGCCGCGACGGAGCCGTCCCCGGCGGCGGCGGCCGCCGAGGCGCTGGACCTCGTGGTGGCTCCGCACCCGGACGACGAGCTGGAGGCGTGGTCCCTGCTCGCGGAGGAGCCGGGCGCCTACACGGTCTTCGTGACGCTGACGCTGGGCGAGGCGACCGCGAACTGCGCGCCCGCCGAGGCGGAGCGCAGCACGCAGAGCGCGTGGGGGGAGAGCGCCCCCGCTCCCCCGCCGCAGGGGCCGGGCACCGACTCGTGCAAGGAGGCCCGCACCGGCAGCTGGAACGCCTTCCTGGACGCCGCCGCCGGGACCGGCCCGCACCTGCCGGTGCTGGGGGACGTGACCGCTTCCACGGCGCAGGTGGCCGGCCGGCCGGCGCAGGTGTGGACGTCCGAGGACGGGGCCCGCGTCGCCGTCGACGGCGGCGACGGCGAGCTGACCGCGGACGGGGTCGTCGAGTCCGTCGAGGCCGTCCTCGCCCTGCGCGGCGGACGGCTGCCCGACCTGCCGCTGCGGCGGGTGATCGGCGCCTCGTACGCGAACGACGCTCCCGACGCGGGCGCGAACCGGGCCGCCGAGGGCACCTGCACCGGGCACCCGTGCGAGGGCGACTCCCGCTACGCCGAGTACGAGCACCCGGACCACTGGGCGGTGCGCGTGGCGTTGCTGACCCGCGACTTCGGAGCCCGGGACGGGACGTGCGTGGCGACCTGGCCGAGCGATCCCGCCGCCACGCGCACCGCGTCCATCCCGGAGGCGACCTACGAGGCGTTCACCGGGCTCGGTGCGCGCGTCGACCCGGACGACCCGCAGTCCCTGGCCCGCCAGGGGTCCTTCCAGCGCGCCTACGGCTGGCTGGCGTTCCCGCGGACGTACTGGCCGCAGACGGAACTGCCGGTGCCCGACGCGGACGGGAACCCGCTGATCATGGCGCGGGTGCAGACGTTCGCCTGCCGCTGAGGTTCAGCAGCCGGTCCGCCGCACCGGCGCCGGCGGCGGCGGGCGGGGGTCAGCTGCCGAAGCGGGGCAGGCCGGGGCAGTGCCACCCGGCGTAGGCGTCGGGCACGTCCCCGGGGGTCAGGAGTTCTGCGGAGGCGGCCCCGCTGGCCGTCCAGGCGCCGTCCCTGGCGACGTGGTTCTCCGCGGTGCCGATGAGCTGGTCACCGCCGGTGTCGGCCCAGTCGGTGGTGCGGACGGTGATGTTGCCGGGTTCCTCGCAGGTGATGCCGCGGTTGAGGGCGTAGGAGGCGTCGACGAACCACTCCCGGCTGCCGTCGGGGGCGGGCGCGGCGTGCAGGGTGCCGTCGCGCCAGGTGAGCACCGCGTTCTGCTCGGCGTGGGCGCCGACGCCGGTGAGGACGACGAGTTCGGCGCCGGGGCGGTCGTCGAGGGCGGTGGCGCCGACCCAGTTCGCGGTGGGCGGGTGGTCGCCGTCGGGGACGTCGAGGGTGGTGACGTCGCCGCGGACCCGCACCCGCACCTGGCGGGTGGTGGCGTCCTGCGCGCCGGCGAGGGCGACGTCGTCGGTGGCGCCGTCGCCGTCGACGTCGGTGGAGGTGACGCGGGTGCAGGCGGCGGTGGCGTCCCAGCAGACCAGGTCGGCGGCGGCCGCCCCGACGAACGTGGTGCGGTCGCTGCCGGCGGCGAGCCAGGCGCGCACGAGGTCGGTGCCGGCGCCACCGGAACCGGTGAGGAGGGTGGCGCGGCCGAGGGGGGCGGTGGCGAGCGCGTCGACGAGGTGCGCGTCGTCGCCGCTGGTGACGAGCAGGTCGGTGCGGCTGACGCCGCGGAGCACGGCGTCGGCGGCCACGGCGGCGGCGGTGGTCCACCGGTCGCCCCCGCGCACGCGGGTGGCGGCGGGGAACTGCGCGGCGACCGCGTCCCCGACGGCGGCGGTGCCCCCCACGACGGTGGTGGAGGTGACCCCGGCGTCCCGCAGCTGGTCGGCGGTGGCGCGGGCGTCACCGGTGGTCGGGGCGAGGACGAGGGGTTCGGCGAGGCGGGCGGCGGGGCCGCCAGCGGCGAGGGCGTCGACGAGGTGGGCGTCGGCCCCGGAAGCCACCCAGGCGTGCTCGGCGCCGGGCTGGAGGGCCGCGACGGCGCGGGAGGTGGCGTAGCGGTCGGCGCCCTCGACGCGCCCGACGTCCGTGACGCCGGCGGCGGCGAGCTGCGCCAGGACGACGGGGGCGACGGCGGCGGCCCCGCCGACGACGAGGACGGTGCTGATGCCCCGGGTGCGCAGGTGCTCGGCGGCGACGGCGGGCAGCGCGTCGCGGGTGGTGAGCAGGACGGGGGCGGCGAGGCGCCGCGCGAGGGGCGCGGCGGTGAGGGCGTCCACGAGGTGCGCGTCCTCACCGTTGACGAGGACGGCGACGTCGGCATCGGGGAAACCGGTGCGGGCGGCCTCGACGGCGGTGGCCCACCGGTCGGCGCCGCGCAGTTCCAGGGTTCCGTTCGCGGCGTCGGCGCCGGGGTAGGTGCGCCCGCACCCGGGGTGCTCGACGGGCAGGCCGGGCGGGCAGGCGACGGTGAGGGTCTCCGGCGGCGCGGCGGCCGAGGGTGCGGGGGCGGCACCGAGGACGACGGCGGTCAGGGCGGTGGTGGCCAGCCCGCCGAGCAGGAACGCGGTGGGGCGGGGAGCAGTGCGGTGGGGCACGGTGGTCCGTCCGACGCGGGGACAGGGGCAGCCGCGCCCCGTGGGGACGCGGCGGCACCACACTGGCACGACTCGCGCCAGCTTTTCAGGAGTTCGACGACTCTGAGCACCAGGGCCGCAGGGCCAGGGTGGCACGCCCCCTGGCTCTGGTGGCTACGTACGCTCGGGAAACGTCAGAGACCGACACTGAGCCTTTTCCATCCTGGTCAGCCGGCGAGGATGAGGGCCTGCACCGCGGCGACGAGGTCGCTCGCCCGTGAGGGGCTGGAGCGGATCTTGCGCAGCACCCGCCAGCTCTTCAGCTGGGCGTTGGCCCGCTCACCCGGTGCCCGCAGCGCGGCGTAGGCGCGGCCCGCCGCACGCTGGTTCGCCGACAGCGGCCGGAAGGTGCCAGTAACCGGGTCCCTGCGGCGTGAGCGTTGCGGCACTCGAACCTCGGGGCAGGTGCGGCCCGCGCCCTGGTAACCACGATCGGCCAGCACCGGCACTCCGGTGCCGGCCAGCGCGGCGAGCAGGCCGTGCTCGCGGGCGCAGCCGATGTCGTGGCGAGAACCTGGCAGTGCCGGTGAGGCCCAGATCAGCCGCCCTGCTGGATCTGCGAGGGTCTGCACGTTGAGGCCGTGCGTCTTGTGCTTGCCGGAGTAGTAGATGCGGTCGCCCTTGGCGGCCATGGCGACACGGTCGATGCACAGCAAGGTGCCATCCAGAACGACGTAGGCCTTGGCCGCTGCCATCGACACCGCGTGCTGCAAGGTGGGCGTCATCGCCGCCAGCACGGCCAGGGCCTCGTGCACGTAGCGGTGCACGGTGGCGATCCCAACCCTGAAGCCGGCGGCCAGGTCTGCGTAGCGCTCACCTTTGCGCAGGTGCGCCAGCACCAGCAGCGCCTGCCGTCCCGGCGACAGCTTCCGCCAGGGCGAGCCGATGCGCTCCCGGCGCCGGCGCAGCGCATCGGCCAGCAAGGTCAGGGCGCAGGTGGACACAGGCAGGCCGGACGGGTAAGACAGCATGCGGAGCCCCTGGTGGTGCGGACGATCTCGACAATCCCCGTCCTACCAGGGGCTTCGCTCATGGCCGCTGCGATCCCGCTCCTCAGCGGGATGGAAAAGGCTCACTGGGGAAGTCACACGACTCCCCTGATCCACTCGCCACCTATCGACGCGCTTGATGAAGTTTCCCGTCGATCGAGGGGTCGGCAGGAGGCCAGCACCGGCAAACCGACCAGGGGCGAACGGCGTTCGAGCTGCATCACTTCGCCGGCGGTGGGGTCCGGGACCCCCTCAACCATCGCAGACAGCCCCGTCAGTCCACGACAAGGGACGCCTGCGGCGAACGCTGACTACGGCGCGGACTTGACCCCGCCGAGCACGCAACTGGTGCTCACCGGCTTGATCCTGGCGAGCGACACTACAGCGGGCCGCACGACCGACTGCAGGTCCTCACCGGTGATGAGGAGGAACGGTCCACCGACCAAGCCGGTCACCGCGGAGTCGACAAGCGCATCAGGCCAGTTGGTACCCACGACCAGTCCATACGTGCGGTCGACGCAAGCGAGGCTGGTCAGCGCCGGAACCGAGAGGATGACGTTCTGCGCTTCGGAGTAACCCATGACGTCGAACATGTCGCCGTACTCGGCGTGCACCGCCGGGGAGGTCTACCTGCACCCGTCGTGCGCAGCGCCGCACGAGCACCCACCGATGCCCGAGACGTACTTTGAGTGGCCCAGGCGCAGGTTGTGACCCAGCTCGTGGGCGAGGATGGACTGGGCGGCGTCGGTGACGGTGACCGCGCCGTAGGAGTTCAACGATCCGAGGTGCCCAGGCCCAGACCGCGGGCGGAGCGATGACAACCAGGTGTGACGCGTTCAAGTAGGCGAATCCGGTGGTATTGGACGCGTCGTTCCACAGGTCACCCATGGTGGAGCAGCTCACGGTGGACTGGCGCCGCGGGGCGACCTCGTCGACGACGAAGGAGATCTGCCAGTCGGCCTGCGACGACCAGTAGTCCGACGTCTTCTGGATGGCCGCACGCCCCTGTCCCTCGGTGGTGATTCCCACAGCGAAGCCCTCGGGAGCCACCAACGCGACGGTGACGTGGTGCACGGTGCCCGCTGCGACTACCGGGGCGTCACCCGTGAAGGACGCGCCGGCCGTGGCGGTGACGGCCACGACCTCCAGGGCGTCGGCGCGCGAGGACGCGGTCACGGTGAGCAGCACGTCGGTGTCCGGCACCAGCTCCTCGGCCCGGGGACCGGTCAGCCCCACCAGTCCGGTACCCGCCCGGAGGTACGTGGCGAAGAACTCCGCGCCCTCGACCTCGCCCAGTTCCACCCGGGTGGTCGTGCCGCTGACGGTGGCAAGTCCCCCGGGAGCGACGACCGCCTGCGGAGCGCCCACGGTGTCGAGCGGGCCACCACCGGTGCGGTCGTAGGTGTTCACCGGCGCGTCGGAGCCGAGAATCTGCCCTGCGCCGCCCAGGTGGTGTTCTCCGGCGATGTGGCGGTGGCCACCCCCTGCACCGTTCCCAGTATCCCACCCGCCACGCACACCGCAGCGATCGTACTTCGCCAGCGCCCCCGGTTGCGGATGAACTGGCGGTCCGCCCTCGTCATCCGGAGCTTCGGCAATGACCGGTGATCACGGGATCGAGCGGAACAGTAGCTACGAGAGGTCCAAGCAGTGACCACACATGTGCGGCAACATCCACGGGGAAACGGGGAGGGCCCCAGCCGCGATGCGACTGGGGCCCTCGGTCAACGACCTGTCAGTACCGGGAAGCTCAGTACTGGAAGGTGGCAGTGAGCGACGCGTTCGGACCATCTGCGGTCGAGAAAGTACCGGCGGGAATGCGCACCGTGTAGGTGACGTCCGTCGGCGCGTCCTGCAGCGCATCGGCCAGGGTGAACGTGACCGTCCTGTTGTCGGAGCTCGCGCTGACGACAAGGGCGTCCACCGCGATCACGTAGTCCGACTGACCGGCCGGCGTCACCGTAATGCCCGAGGCGTCAGCGCCCGTAGGCGTTACCAGTGCCTTGCTGAAGGTCACCGCGAAGGTCGTCGACGTACCGACGCCGTTGTTCACGTCACCAGTGATGGAGGCAGACGTCGCCGTGAGAGCGGTGTCCGGCGCCTCCGTGGTCACGAAGGACGTACCCAGACCAGCGGTGGTCTGGTTCGGAGAGGACTCCTCCGAGCCGACGGTCTGGGTGAGGTAGACCTCGTAGGTCGTCTCAGCGGTCAGGCCGCTGACGTTGAGCTGGAAGTCGACCGCGTCCGCGTCCGCATCCGTGGTGGAAGAGGCAGCGAGCTCCGCGTCCTCGAAACCCGCACCCGCCGCCGCGACGTAGACGTTCACCGTCGCACCGTCGATGACGGAGTCCTCGTCCACCGAGACCACGGCGGAGGTGTTCGAGGCGTCGACCGAAGCCGTCGCGTCAGCCGGGTCGGTGAGCGCCGGGGCGACCGGCGCGTCGTTGACCAGGATGAACCGGGACTGCAGCGCGGTGTTGGTGAGGTAGATGCTCGTCTCGGTGCTTCCTGCGATGAGCGAGTCACCACCAGTGGCGGTCAACACGTTCTCGAAGTCGGTCAGCGACACCTCGTCGGTGGCGGCGGCATCCGTCCCACCGGCGTCCACCACGTAGAACCGGTCGTTGCTGTCGTAGCGGTAGGTGCCCGCGTCCGTGGCGATCCAGTCGGCACCCTTGTCTGCGCCAAGGACCTCACCAGTCGCCGGGGCACCGTTCGTACCGGCGATGGGCAGGACCTGAATGCCGCCACCGATGCCGAACGGCACGGTCGGGGCGTCGTTCGCGTCCAGCGGAAGGTTGAAGTTGGTGCTCGCCGACTGCGCGACGTACACCACCGGGGTGAGGTTCTCGAAGTCGTTGCCGGCATCCACCGTGAAGGTGATGCTGCCGTTGACCGGGACCGTGCGGTACTGCGAGGCGGTGTTGGTCGTCGCGGCACCGTTGAGAACGCTGATGGTGCTGGTCACCGCATCGCTGTCCGCGACGCCGTTCTCGTCGTCGTCGGCGAAGCTGATCTGCCCCGACGTGTCCGTGACGTTCTCCGTGGGGACGAGCTTGACCACGTAGGCAGTGTCCGCAGTCAGACCGGTCACCGTGTACTGACGGTCATCCGCAGTCGGAGTAGAGCCGCTCTCCGAGACCGCAGTGAGGGTCACAGCGTCGTTCGGCGTGACGACCAAGGTCTGGTTGGTGGCCGGAGCCTCCACCTTGCCGCCCGCCTGCTCGGCGGCCTGGACCACGGTGTTCGGGATGACCCCGGTACCACCGACGGCGAGTCCGGTGACCAGCGTGGCCTCATTGGCGGTCAGGTAGTCCTCCGCCTCAGTGCCGAGCTCGGCACCGGCGGTGAGGATGATCGGGAAGTTCTGCTGCGCGGCCCACACCGACGCCGGGAGGGCGTCGACCGGGCGCCAGCCGTTGACCAGCGCGACGCCGGTGTTGGAGAACGCGAAGTCCGGGTCCTGAGCGACCGCGACGGCGGTCGCCTGGCGGTTCGCGCCGCGGATGCGCTCGACGGTGACGCCGGCGGCCTCGAGCTGGTCCACCACGGCCTCGGACACGGCGGCGGTGCCACCGAGGACGGTGACGTTGGTGATGCCGTTGTCGGCCAGGAAGTCGGCGGCGGCCGGGTTGAGGGAGCCGGTCTCGGTCAGCAGGACCGGGGTGCCGGACTTCGCGGCGGCGGGGGCGATCGCCAGGGCGTCGGCGAAGTCGTCACCGCGGGCGAGGAACGCCGTGGTGGGGGCCTGGGTGGCGTTGTCCACGACGGCCTGCGCGATGTTGGCGGCGGTCGCGTAGCGGGTGGCGCCGTCCAGGCGCTCGATGGCGCCGGGCAGGTCGCCCTCGACGGTCGCGGACACGGCGGCGGTGCCGCCGACGATCCAGGAGGCCGACGGGTCGAGCTGGGTGAGAGCGGCCTGGGTGGCGGCCGGGATCTCGTTGGTCGTCACGTACAGGATCGGGATGTCGGTCCCGGCCAGCACGGAAGCGGCCAGCGCGTCCACCGCGTTGTCGCCGTTGGCGATGATGACGTTCTCGGCACCGTTCGGGAACGCGGCCAGCGCGACGCTGGCGGCGGTCTCGAAGCGGTCGCCGGTCTGAGCGGGACGAGTGATCTCGAAGCTGGGAGCGGCGAACGCGGGGGCAGCGGTCAGGCCGACACCCGTCAGACCGACGAGAGCCGCGACGCCGGCCCCGATACCACGCCGGCGCAACCGGGAGGTTGCTGCGGTCACGATTGCCTCCAAGGCAGTTGTGAAGTGATGTTCCCCCCCACGGGGGCCGGCTCAGTGCGAGCCTGCTGCCGCCAGCTCCCCCACTACTCAGCGGAGTTACCTGGTGACAAGCATGAACGTACACGAGAGTCACGATGGCAACACGGGGAGTGATGGGGCTTCTGTGACTCGCCCCCTGCGTGATCAGGCCAACACGCGCTGTGACCTGCGGTTTTACCCTGAGACGGGTTTGGTCACATTTTGGTAACGAGATGCCTCACCCGTCTCGCTGGCCCCTGCAGACCCTCCAGGACTGGTCCGGACGGGGGATGTCGCCACCCCGCACGAACCCCCGCCCCCTGGCCCCTGCGGGTGACCCCCGCCGAGACCTCCCGGAGCGAGACCCCTGGGAGGCCGTCAAGCCCCGCCCCCGGCACGCCGATGCACCCCCCGTGACAGCAGCAGCCACCGCGACCCCGCGCGCCCGCGCGGCGCTCGCGGCACTCCTCGCGCTGCCGCTGCTCGCCCTCGCACCCCTCGTCCACGCCCGCTGGCAGGCCGCCGACCACCTCACCACCGCCGTCGGCGTCGTCGCCCTCCTCGGCGCCGCCGTGCCGTTCCTCGTGCGGTGGGCCCGCGGGCACCTGCAGACCCTCAGCTACGGCGTCGCCTCCACCCTCTGGGGCGCCGGCGTCACCGTCGCCGGCCTGTGGCCCCACGCCACCCTCGGCCCGGTGCGCCTGACCCACCTCGCGCTCACCGCCGCGATCCTCGGGATGCTCGGCCTCGGCGTGCAGCACGTCCTCGCCGCCCGCTCCGGCAGCGACGACCCCCCGCTCCTGCACGACGCCCTCGTGCTCGGCAGCGCCCTCGCCGTCGCCGGCTGGGAAGTGGTCAACCGCGGCGGCCTGCACGGCGACACCGCCTGGCACGCCACCACCCTCCTGCTCGTCCTCGCGGCGTCCTCCCACCTCGGCACCGCCACCGCCCTCGGCATCGAGCACACCCGGCTGCGGCGCACCGCCGTCGCCACCGGCGTCATGACCGCCGCCACCGCCGTCGCCGCCGTCGCCCCCGGCGAGCACACCACCCACGTCGCGATCACCGTCGCGCTCCTCGCCGGGTTCACCGCCGCCATCGGCGCCCCCACCACCGCGGCCCGCCACTCCGGCGTCTCCTCCGCCCGCGCCGCCCGCCGCGTGGAGATCGCCTCCCTCGTGCCGGGGCCCGTGCTGTTCTGCGACATCGCGCTCATGGTGGTCTCCCCCCGGCTCGACCCCGTCCTCTTCGGCCTCTACCTGTGGGTGCTGCTCGCCTTCACCGCCCGGCACGTCGTCACCGCCCGCGCCGTCGACCGCAGCACCGCCCGCCTCACCTTCCAGGCGTTGCACGACGACCTCACCGGCCTCGGCAACCGCGCCGCCCTCCACCACGCCCTCACCGGCCCCGACCGCGACCACAGCCTCGTGCTGCTCAAGCTCGTCGGCCTCGACGACGTCAACGACGTCCTCGGCGTCGCCACCGGCGACGCCGTCATCCGCGCCGCCGCCGACCAGGTCCGCCGCACCGCCGACGACCGGGGCGCCACCGCCCACCGCACCGCGGGGGACGAGATCGCCGTCCTCCTGCCCGGTGGCACCGACGAGGCCCTGCACCTCGCGCGCGCCCTCGTCGACGGCGTCGCCGACGTGCCCGCCACGGTCCCCGGAGCCGGCCGCTTCCCCCTCAGCGCCGTCGCCGGCGTCGCCCCCAGCCCCGCCCCGCGCCCCGGCGACGAACCCGGCGACCCCATGACCGCGCTCCTGCACGCCGACATCGCCCTGCGCGACGCCCGCCTCGCCGGCCCGGGCCACACCTCCACGTACTCCGGCGCCGTCGCCGCCGCCCACGCCCGCCGCAGCCTCCTGCGCGAACAGCTCACCAGCGCCGTCCGCCACGGCAGCGTCGACGTCCACTACCAGCCGATCGTGTCGTTCCGCACCGGCCGCGTGGAGAAGTTCGAAGCCCTCGCCCGCTGGGAGGACCCCCTCCTCGGCCGCATCAACCCCGCCGAGTTCATCGCCGTCGCCGAGGAGTCCAACCTCGTCGTCGCCCTCGGCGAGCACGTCCTGCGCAGCGCCGTCCGCCGGGCCGCCGACGCCGGCGTCTTCCGCGCCGGCGCCGGCCTCACCGTCAACGTCTCCGTCGTGCAGCTGCAGTCACCCGGGTTCACCGACACCGTCCACGACGTCCTCACCCGGCACCGCGTCCCCGCGCACCTGCTGACCCTCGAGCTCACCGAGTCCGTCTTCCTCGACGCCGACTCCCCCGCCGAGCGCGTCGTCACCGAGCTCGCCGGCCTCGGCTGCACCATCGCCATCGACGACTTCGGCACCGGCTACTCGGCCTTCGGCTACCTCGACCGGCTCCCCGTCCACGTCCTCAAGATCGACCGGTCCCTCACCAGCTCCCTCACCCACGCCGGCCACGGCCGCTCCATCGTCACCTGCGTCGTCGACCTCGCCACCCGCCTCGGCCTCAGCGTCGTCGTCGAAGGCGTCGAGACCGAGGAGCAGGCCGACGCCTGCCGCGCCATGAACGCCCCCCTCGGGCAGGGCTGGCTCTACTCCCCCGCCGTGCCGTGCACCGACCTGCCCGAGCAGCTGGCCCGCACCTACCCGGTGCCGCGGCTCGTCGCGCCGGGGGCCTGACCGTCCCGGTCCTCCGGCCGGCTCCACGCCCGGGCGGCGGGGTGAGGTGGGGCGGGGTGCGGTGCGCAGGGAGCCGGGTGGTGCGGCGGCCGGCGTCCGCACCACGGCGCCCCCGGGAAGGCGACCCCGGGCGGGCTCAGGCGCCGTCCGCGTCCTCCAGCCGGGCAGCGGCCAGCGCCGCCGCGTCCCGCAGCGCCGCCAGGTCCCCCTCGGAGAACACGCGCGCCTCGGGGCCCATGACGCACACCGACCCCAGGACCCGCCCGTCGCGGGTGCGCACCGGCACCCCGGCGTAGGTGCGCAGCCCGTCCACCGTGGTCAGCGGGTTGTCGCTGGTGGTGGGGTCGGCGGCCATGTCGGGCACGACGAGCTCGGCACCGGAGCGCACGACCCGCGCGCACAGGGACCACTCCGCGGGCGTGGCGCGCGCCTCGGCCATCCAGCCGCTCAGGCCGTGGGCGCCGGCGATGACCTGCACGCCGGTGAGGACGACGTTCAGCATGGCCAGCGGGGCGCCGGCCTGGTCGGCGGCGTGCGCGAGGAGGTCGGCGACGAGGGGCTGCACGTGCTCGACGTCGTCGGCGCGCAGCGCGGCCACGGCGTCGAGGCGGTCGTGGTCGAAGAGGGGGTCGTCACCGACCGGCCCGGCCGTCGTGAGCCGCTGCGCCATCCAGGCGTACCACTCCGGCGAGCCCTCGCCCGCCGGGACGCCGGCGACCCCCTCGTGCTGCTCGTGCTGCCCGTGCTCCTCGTGCTGCCCGGTCACCGCCGCGCCCCTCCCGTCGTGTCCAGCGCGCCGTGCACCCGCAGCCGCAGCAGGCAGCTGCGCACCGCCAGTCGCAGGCGCGGGTCCGTGGCGTCGTCGGCGAGGCGCTGCCCCACCACCCGCATCTGCTCGGGGGTCAGCGCCATCCCGTGCAGGCCCGTGGCGCGGGTGGCGCGCGACCAGGCCAGCAGCGCCTGCTGCGGGCCGACGACGCCGGCGATCTCCTCCAGCCAGCCCACCACGGTGGGGCGGGCCAGGCCGCGGGCCTCGGCCCCCGTCCGGACGTTCGAGCTCACCCCCGAAGGGTCCGCGGCGGGGGCCGTGCACGGCAAGGACCGTGCGGGTGCCGACCGCTGCGGTGATCGGGTCACCACCCGTTTGCGACGCTGAGTGATGAACAGAGCACCACCTGTTCGGTAAAACGTTCACAGACACCCGCGCGGGCGGGGATGATCGACCCCGAGACGCACGAACGCGGGAGGGCCGGTGCACCAGGGCGAGGGAGCACCCCGGACGCGCAGCGCGACGCGCGCCCGGCGGGCCTGCGCGGCGCTGACCGCCGTCCTCGTCGTCGCCCTCGCCGCCCTGATCGCCGGCTACGACGGCGCGCTGCAGACCCCCGTCATCGCCGCCGAGGTCCTGGCCGTCGGGGCGCTCACCACGGCGGCGCTGCTGGCCCCCACCCGCCGCGGCCGCCAGGTCCTGTCCCTGCTCGCCGGCTACTGGGCCCTGACCGCCGTCGGCGACGCCTACTGGCTGCTCACCGTGGACCCCACCGGCCTCAGCCTCGCCGCCGGTGAGTTCGAGCCCGGCCTCACCATGACCCTCGAGGTCGTCCGCTACGCCGCACCGCTGGGCATGCTCGCCCTCACGACCCCCGTCACGGGCGGGCGCCGCTGGACGTGGCGGCGCGGCGTCGCGCAGGCCCAGGTCACCGTCAGCGTCGCCGCCCTCGTCCTGCTCGCCACCCCCGCCGGCGCCCTCGTGGACGACGGCCGCTCCTACTCGCTGTTCTGCTTCTTCGACGTCGCGGTCGCCGCCACGGCCCTCGGCGCCGTCACCGGTGCCGCCTGGACCACGCCGCGCCCCGACCGCGGCGCCACCCGCGTCCTCCTGCTCACCGCGGCGGGGGTCTGCAGCCTCGTGCTCGGCGACGCCGTCCTCGTCCTCAGCCTGCTGCGGGAGGACGTCCTCACCGGCAGCGCCGGCATCGCCCTCATCGCCACCGGGGTCCTCACCGTACTGGTGACCCACCTCACCGCCGGGGCCCCGCCCCCGCCCGGCGGCGGGCCCCTGCCGCGCGCCGGGGGCCGCACCAGGCCCCGGCTGGTGCTCGCCGTCACCGTCGGCGTGCAGGTCGTGGCGCCGCTGGCCGTCAGCGCCCTCGCCGCCGCCCGGCTCACCGCCGCCACCCAGCCCGGGAGCGCGCCCGGACCGGCCGCGACGACCCTCGGCACGGCCGCGGCAGCCCTGGCCCTGTCGGTGCTGCACGCCGCGCTGCAGGCCCGCCGCGCCCAGCTCGCCCAGGTCGCCGCCGACGCCGCGGGCCGCGACGACCTCACCGGCGCCCACAGCCGCCGCGGCCTCGCCGCCCACTACCACCGGCACGTCACGGCCGGTCCCGGGCCCGGCTGGACCCTCGCCCTGTTCGACCTCGACGGCTTCAAGGCCGTCAACGACACCTTCGGCCACCACGCCGGCGACGAGCTCCTGCGCACGGTCGTCGAGCGCGCCGCCGGCGTCGTCGGCGAGCACGGCGTCCTCGCCCGCCTCGGCGGCGACGAGTTCGTCGTCCTCCTGCACACCGGCGGCGCCGACGACCCCGCCACCACCGCCCTGCTGCAGCGCCTGCGCGACGCCGTCACGGCCCCCGCCGACCTGCCCTGCGGCATCACCGCCGCCGTCGGCGCCTCCCTCGGCGCCGTCACCGCGGGCCCGGGCACCGACGGGCCGCCCGACCTGTCCGACCTGCTCGACGCCGCCGACCGGCGCATGTACACCGACAAGCGCACCCGCCGGTCCGCCCCCGGGAGCGAGGGCGGCAGCGAGGGCGCGAGCGAGGGCAGGGCCGCGGTCGCCCAGCCGGCCGGCGGGGCGGCGGGCCCGCCCGGCGGGTAGCCCCGCCGCCAGCCCTGCCGCGCGCCCGCAGCACCTCCCGGCACGGACACGCCCGAGACGACGAAGTGACGCATAGCCCATCAGGGGCTACGGTGCGCCTCCGGCCGGGCGGTCCGCGCCCGCTGCGGTTAGGCTCGACGGGATGGACGGGACCCGTGCCGCGTTCGCGAACGACGCCGCGGCCGAAGCCATGCCGAGCGTCGTGCACGGTCAGCCGGGTGCGGTGCTGCTGGTGCGCGTCACCGACGGCGCCGTCCTCTTCGCCAACCCCCTCGCCGA
Organism: Kineococcus esterisolvens; assembly: GCF_050871405.1. Classification (NCBI taxonomy): domain Bacteria; kingdom Bacillati; phylum Actinomycetota; class Actinomycetes; order Kineosporiales; family Kineosporiaceae; genus Kineococcus; species Kineococcus esterisolvens. The sequence continues at coordinate 16,948 of NZ_JBJLRI010000038.1, read as the reverse complement.
GCAGATCGCCCCCGACGTGCACCTGCCGTGCCCCGTGGACGAGTGGTCGCGCATCGCCGGCCTGCAGGCCTCCGACGGGTCCGAGCTGTCCGACCCCTGCACCGGCGAGCCCGCCAGCCCCCTCTCCCGCATCGCCCGCGGCGAGCCCGTCCAGGGCGAGCGCATCAGCGCCGCCCGCGGCTCGGACATGTCGCACCCCCGCGAGGCGCTGTGGGTGGTGGGGCTGCCGCTGAACGACGCCCCCGTGCAGGAGCTGAACTCCCTGGCGCTGGTGGTGCTGCTGCCGCTGCGCGAGAAGGCGCTCGTCGACGGCGCCCGCGAGTCCGCCGAGCAGCTGCACAGCCGCGCCGTGCTCGCCAGCGACCTGTCCTTCACGATCTCCGACCCCAACCAGCCCGACAACCCCCTGGTGTGGGTGAACCCCGCCTTCGAGAAGGTCACCGGCTACGGCCGCGACGTCCTGGGCACCAACTGCCGGTTCCTGCAGGGGCCCCAGACCGACCGGGCGGCCGTGCGCCGCATCGGCAGGGCGCTGCGCTCCGGGGAGACCGTCTCCGAGCTGCTGCTGAACTACCGCAAGGACGGCACGGCCTTCTGGAACGAGGTCGTCATCTCCCCCGTGCGCGACGCCGCCGGCCGCGTCACCCACCACGTCGGCGTCCAGTCCGACGTGACGCTGCGCGTGCAGGCCGAGCGCGAGCGCGACGCCGCCCTGGCCATCGCCCGCGACGCCCGCCGGCGCCTGGAGTTCCTCTCCGAGGTCGCCGACGAGCTGTCCGCCGTGCTGGACCCCGACGCCGCGCAGGACATGCTGCCGTCCCTGGTGGTGCCCCGGTTCGCCGAGTGGGCGTTCGCGACCGTCCTGGACGCCACCGGCCGCACCCGCCACGTCCGCGCCGCCCACGCCCGCCCCGAGCGGGCCGCCGACGCCGAGCGCTTCGCGCAGATGCAGACCGCCCTGCTGGACACGTCCGTGTCGATGCGCGTGCTGCACGGCCGGCTCGGCCCCACCCTCGTGCGGGTCACCGACGCCGACCTGGAGCGCGGCGTCGCGGACCCGGAGACCACCGCGCTCCTGCGCCGCCTCGGCCTGGGCAGCGCCGTCGTGGTGCCGCTGCGCGCGCGGGGGCAGGTCACGGGCGCGCTGACCCTGCTCAGCGGCCCCGACCGCCCCCCGTACACCGCGGACGACCTGCAGACCGCCTCCGACCTCGGCGCCCGCGCCGGCGTGGCGCTCGAGAACGCCCGGCTGTACGCGCAGCAGCGGCGCTCCTCCGAGACGCTGCAGCGCAGCCTGCTCACCCCGCCCACCGACGCCCCGGGCCTGGAGGTCGCCACCCGGTACATCCCGGCCGCCGAGGCCGCGCAGGTCGGCGGCGACTGGTACGACGCCTTCGCCCAGCCGGACGGCTCCACGACCGTCGTCATCGGCGACGTCATGGGGCACGACGTGTCCGCCGCCGCCTCCATGGGGCAGCTGCGCACGCTGGTCCGGGCGCTGGCCTACGACCGCTCCGCCGCGCCGCGCGAGGTGCTGCACCGGCTGGACCACCTGCTCGAGGGGCTGGGCGTCACCACGCTGGCCACCGCGGTGGTGCTGCAGCTGGACGCGCGCTCCACGCCCGGGCACCGCGGGATCCGCTGGTGCACCGCCGGGCACCTGCCGCCGGTGGTCGCCGCCCCGGACGGCTCGGTGAGCGAGCTGGAGGGCGACGGCCTCATCATCGGCCTGGGCGCGCACCACGACCGGGTGCAGCACGAGGCGCAGCTGGCGCTGGGCTCGACGGTGCTGCTGTACACCGACGGGCTGGTGGAGCGGCGCGACCGCCCCATGGAGGAGCGCCTGCAGGAGCTGCGCGCCACCGTCGCGGACCTGGCGGGCGCCCCGCTGGAGGAGCTGTGCGACGAGCTCATCCGCCGGATGCTGCCCGAGGGCACCGACGACGACGTCGCCATCGCCGCCGTCCGCGTCCTGGCCCGCTGACGCCCGCCCCTGCGGACGGACTCACGCGGCCACGTCGCACCAGACGGTCTTGCCCGAGGGCACCAGCTGCACCCCCCACGCCTCGCTGAGCGCGTCCACCAGGTCCACCCCGCGGCCCGACTCCGCCTGCACCGGCGAGCGCCGGTGCTGCGGGCGCTCGCGACTGCCGTCGCTGACCGACAGGTGCAGCACCCGCACCCGGCAGTCCACCACCGCGCGCACGGGCGGGGCGCCGTGGCGCACGGCGTTCACCGCCAGCTCCGACAGCAGCAGCAGCGCCTGCTCCAGCACGGCCTCCTGGTGGACCCGGCACAACGTCTCGCGCAGGAACCCGCGGGCCCGCCGGGCGGCGGACAGGTCGGCCGGCAGGGCCACCTCCGCTCTCGGCGTGACGTCGCACATGCGCTGCATCCTGTCGCCCAACCGCCCCGGGCGCGCCCCGAGAACCTGCCCGGCTTCCCAGCGGCCGGGCACCGGTGGCAAGATGGTCCCGCGCCGGCCGGGGCACGTGGAGGGGAAGACCACGAGTCCCGGCCGGCGTCCGCGTCCCCGCGTCAGGTGCCGGTGCGCACGTGCACGGCCAGCAGCGCCACGTCGTCCTCGGCCCCCGCCGGCACCAGGCGCGCCAGGACCGCGTCGCACACCTCCTCGACGTCGAGGTCCGGCAGCTGGGCGACGGCGTCCCCGAGCAGCCGCACCCCCACGTCCACGGGCTGGTCGCGGCGCTCCACCAGCCCGTCGGTGTACAGCAGCAGCGTCGAGCCCGGCTCCAGCAGCAGCTCGTGCTCGTGGCGCACCTGGTGGGCGTCGATGCCCAGCAGCAGGTCGTGCACCGGCCCCTCCAGCAGCCGCACGGACCCGTCCGGGGCGCGCAGCAGCGGCGGCAGGTGCCCGGCGTTCGCCCAGCGCAGCCGCGCGGCCCCGCCGAGCGCCGGTTCCAGCAGCGCCACCACCGCCGTCGCCGTGGTCTGCAGGCCCAGCACGGCCATGGCGGCGTCCAGCCCCGCGAGGACCTTCCCCGGCGCGCCGCTGTCGGTCACGGCGACGCCGCGCAGGAGGTTGCGCGCCTGGCTCATGGCGGCGGCCGCGTCCACGTCGTGGCCCATGACGTCGCCGATGACGAGGAGCGTGCCACCGCCGGGGTGGTGGAACGCGTCGTACCAGTCGCCGCCGACCTGCGCGGCCTGCGCGGCCGGCTGGTAGCGCACCGCCACCCGCAGGTGCTCCGGCTGCACCGGCGCGGTGAGCAGGCTGCGCTGCAGTCCCTCGGCGATGCGCTGCTGCGCCCCGTACAGCCGCGCGTTGTCCAGCGCGAGGGCCGCCCGGTCGGCGATCTCGCTGGCCGTCAGCAGGTCGTCGGGGGAGAACGTGGCGCGCTGCGCGCCGCGGAACAGGGTGACGGCGCCGACGATGCGGCCGCGGGCCCGCAGCGGCAGCACCGCCTGCGACTCGGGGGCCAGTTCGCGCACCACCTCGCGGCTGCGCTCGTCCAGCAGGTGCCGGCACAGCTCCCGCGCCGCCCCCGAGGGCACGACGACGTCGCGCCCGGTCCTGCGCGCCCGCGACAGGGGGGAGCCCGGGCCCAGCGCGCGCAGGCGGCGCTCCTGGTACTCGCGCACCAGCGGCAGCGCGGCCGGGTCGACGTGGGCGGAGCCGACGTCGCGGAGGGCGCCGTGCTCGTCGAGGAGGGTGAGGACGCACCAGTCGGCCAGCGTCGGCACGAGGTGCTGGCCGAGGCGGGCGACGCCCTCCTCGGCGTCCAGCGTCTCGGTCAGGTCCTCGCTGACGCCGGCCAGGACGCGCATGCGCTGCGCCGCGGAACGGGCCGCCGCCGAGGCCTGTTCCGCCTCGGCCACCGCGGCGCGGCGGGCGGTGACGTCGTGGAAGTACACCGACAGCCCGTCGGGGGTGGGCCAGGCCCGCACCTCGTACCAGGCGTTCAGCGGCTCGGGGTAGTGCTCCTCGAACTCCACCGCCCGCCCGGTGGCGACGGCCGCGCGGTACTGCGTCTCGAACTGCGCGCCCACGGCCTGGGGGAACAGCTCCCACACGTCCTGCCCGAGCATCTCGGCGCGCGAGCGCCCCAGCAGACCTTCCGCCCGGGCGTTGACGTAGGTGAAGCGCCACCGGCGGTCCAGGGAGAAGAACGCCGACGGCATGGTCTCCAGGACCCGGGTGACGCGGGCGTCGGACTCGTGGTCGGCGGTGGTGTCGAAGGCGGCGCCGAGCATGCGGGACGCCCTGCCGGCGGCGTCGGTGAGGACGGCGCCGCGGGCCTTGAGCCAGCGCACCCGGCCGTCGGGGCGCACCACGCGGTACTCGGCCTCGTAGTCCCCGCAGGTCTCCACCGCCCGGCGCAGCGCGTCGGAGACGCGGGGCACGTCGTCGGGGTGCAGCGCGGAGGTGAACTCCTCGAAGGGCCCGGTGAAGCGGGCGCGGGGGAAGCCGAACAGCTCGCGCAGGCGGTCGTCCCAGGACACCTCGCCGCCGGTGAGGTCCCAGTCGAAGCTGCCGATGCGGGCGGCGTCGATGGCCAGCTGCCGGCGCAGCTGGTCGGCGGGGTCCGGGGAGGAGGCGCCGGCGGCCAGCTCGAGGTGGGTGGCGACGTCCTGGGCGAGCTGGGCGAGCACGGTGGCGTCGGCGTCGTCGAAGGTGCGCGGGGTGGCGGCCAGGACGCCGAGGGCGGCCAGGACCTCGCCGCGGCGGCCGGTCACCGGGACGGCCAGCACGCGGACCCCGTCGGGGTCGCCGCCGACCGCGCGGACGGCGGTGCCGCGGGCGGCGGCGTCGCGGCAGGCCGTGGCGAGCTGGTCGGCACCGTGCACGGGCCCCTCGGCGGGGACCACCGCGGACAGCGCCGCGGCCGCCGCGGGGCGTCCCGCACCGGGCGGGGGCGGTTCGAGCCGGCCGGTGTCGGCGTCGAGCAGGCGCACGGCGGCGCGCACCGCGCGGTGCGCGACGGGGTCCCCCGTCGCAGGGGTGGGTGCGTCCACCGAGCCTCCGTCGATCCTCAGCGGACCGGAACGGTGTCGCTGGTGCTGTGCGCCCACTGCCGGACGCGGCCCATCGTACGAGCGCGGCGCCCTTGGCGGCACCGCGCGTCACCCCCGCGTCCCGCGGTGGCCGGGGTGGCGACGACGGGCCGGGCGGGGGCCTTTCACCTACGGTCGGGGACGTGCCCAGTCCCAGCAACCCGTTGCAGCGGGTCGTCGTCGTGCTCAACCCCAACAGCACCGGCGACGGGCCGGCCAACGCCCGCGAACTGCGCGACCAGCTCGCCGAGCGCGTCCCCCACCTGCCCGTGGACCTCGTGGAGACCGAGCACGCCGGGCACGCCGAGCAGATCGCCCGCGAGCAGGTCGCCCGCCACCCCGGCGTGCTGGTCGTCTCCGCCAGCGGCGACGGCGGCTACCACGAGGTCGTCAACGGCGTCGTCGCCGCCGGGCGCGCCGGTCACGACGGCGGTCTGGCGGCCGTGCTGCCCTCCGGCAACGCCAACGACCACGCCAACGCCACGCAGCACCGCAGCCTCGTCGACGCCGTCGTCGACGTCGCCGGCGGCGGGCGGCCCGAGCGCATGGACCTGCTGGAGGTCGACACCGGCGACGGGGAGCCGCGCGTGGCGCACTCCTACGTCGGCGTGGGCCTCACCCCCGTCGCCGCCGCGGCCCTCAACGAGAACGACCTGGACGCGGTGAAGGAGACCCTGCTGGTCGTCAAGGCGTTCTGGAAGTACCGCCCCATGACCATCGGCCGCGACGGCCGGGACGTGCGGATCGACAGCCTGGTCTTCGCGAACATCGACCGGATGGCGAAGTACGCGCAGCTGTCCGACGACTCCTCGCCGGACGACGGCCGCTTCGAGGTCCTGATGATCAAGCACCGCAGCAAGCTGCGGCTGCTGGCCGAGTTCGCCCGCGTCCTGCGCGGCCGGCACCGCGTGGAGTCCCGCAGCGAGCCGTACGAGTTCCGCACCCGCAACCCCATGCCGCTGCAGATGGACGGGGAGGTGCTGCCCCTGGCGGGCGGGGCGACGGTGCGGGTGCGGTGCCTGCCGCTGGCCCTGCGCACCGTGCGCTGAGGTCCCTCGACCGGCCGGGAACCCCGGCACCGCAGCGGCCGCCTCCGCGCGCCCCGGCGGGGCGGGCGCCGTCGCCGGCGGTGGCCGTCAGCTGCTGCGGGGCACGGCGGCGGGCTGCGGACGGCGGGCCGCGGGCCGGGCGGCCGGTGCCGGTGGGCGGGTGCGCCGCTTCCGCTCGTACATGAGGGCGTCGGCGCGGGCCAGCAGCGCCTCCACCAGGTCCTCCACGTCGGCGGGCGCGCCGGTCGCGGTGCGCTCGGCGTGCAGGCGGCGGGGGGACTCGCGGACGGCCCCGGTGCTGGCGGAGGCGTGCAGGGGCGCACCGGCGACGGTGAACGGCGCGGCCAGCACCGCGCACAGGCGCTCGGCGACGTCCTCGGCGGCCACGTCGTCGGTCACCAGCAGCGCGAACTCGTCGCCGCCCCAGCGGGCGGCGTGGTCGGCGACGCGCACGCTGGAGGCCAGCCGGTCCGCGACGGCGCGCAGCAGTTCGTCACCGGCGGCGTGCCCGAGGGTGTCGTTGACCTCCTTGAACCGGTCCAGGTCCACGAACGCGACGACGACGTGGCCACCGCTGCGCAGCCCGTCGCCGACCGCGTCGGTGAGGACCTGCGAGAAGCGGCGGCGGTTGACCAGGCCGGTGAGGGGGTCGACGTGGGCGAGGACCTCCAGCTGCCGGCGCTGCCGCTCGGCGGTGGCGAGCAGCGCGCGGTGGTCGTGCACGACGAGGTACTGGCGCAGCAGCACGAGCACGATCAGCACGACGAGCCCGGTCAGCACCGCGGGGTCCGCGCGGGACCACAGCCGGTGCACGGCGAGCGCCGCGGCGGGCACGAACGCCAGGTAGGGGACGGCCAGGCCCCACGGCACGGGGTCACCGGGGTCCGGCGGGGGCGGCGGCGGGGGGTTGTCGGGGCTGGCGGCGACGGCGAACAGGCCGAACCCGGTCAGCCAGCACAGGTCGGCGAGGCCGCCGGTGGCGAAGCCCGCCGGGGTGGTGAGGGCGAGGAAGTAGACGGCGTCGCCGGCGGTGACGGCGGCGCCGGCGGCGACGGCGAGCACGCCCGCGCGGGTGGGGCCGCCGTGCAGCACCGCCATGACCGTCAGGGTCAGGTAGACGACGTCCAGCACCTGGAAGGCCAGCGGGAAGGCGAACTCCACCGGCCGGCCCGGCAGGTGCGGCAGCGCCCCGTCCAGCCACAGCACGACCAGCGCGGTCAGCAGGGCGCACGCGGTGAGGGCGCCGTCCAGGAGGGTCCGGGCCCCGAGGGTGCGGGTGCCGAGGGTGCCGAGGGTGCGCAACCGCAGGAAGGAGAAGGAGGCGGCGACCGCGAGCACCCCCCACAGCAGGAACGGCACGTCGGCGGCCGTGGTGGCGGTGGGGTCGCCGCCGCCGAGGTCGACGGTGAGGAAGACGGCCTGCCCGGCCGTCCAGCTCAGCAGGCCGGCGGCGAGCACCCCCCACGTCAGGCGCAGCGGGCGGGGCAGCGCGCGGTGGGCGGCCGTCCGGGCGGCGCGCGCCGCGGCGGTGAGGGCGACGAGCGCCTCCGCGGCGCCGACGACGGCGCGCCCGGCGGTGCTGGTGGGTCCCAGCAGGTGCGCGGTGGCCGCGACGGCGAGGACGACGGCCAGGAGCAGCAGCAGCGGGCCGCGCACCTCGCGGGCCGCCGCCGCCCGTGCGGGTCGCGGGGTCACACCGTCCCGTCGGCGCGCGGGGTGCCCGGCTGGACGGTGCGGGGCGCAGGTCCACCCCGCGGGCGCGGCGGGTTCACCCGTCCGGCCCCGCGGGCGCCGGTCAGCGACCGGCGGGGGTCTCCGGCACGGCGGGGGTCTCGGGCGCGTCGGCGGGGCGGGCCAGGCGCAGCAGCGGTTCGGTGGTCAGGCGCTGCCACACCAGGTTCAGGCCGGCGGCGACCATCAGCAGCGCCAGCACGGCCAGCGGCCAGGCGTCCACGGCGAACGCGACGCACAGCACCACCAGGCCCGGCAGGGGCAGCAGGCCGGCGGGGACCCGGTTCCACCACCGCGGCTGCAGCACCGAGGCCGCGTACCACCAGGCGACGGCCACGACCCGCTCGTCGGGGTGGCGGCGGCCCTGGCGGGCCAGGGCGAGCACGTCGCGGCGGTCGGCGGCGGGCAGGGCGCTGTAGGCGCGGATCGCGGCGGCACGCCGCTGCGCGGGCAGCTCGGGGGCGGTGGCGCTCACGGGACCTCCAGGGATGGCGCGCGCACGGCGCGGGGTGTCGGGTGCGGAGGGCATGGGATTCGAACCCATGAGGAAGGAGTGGGTACCTCCCTAGCGGTTTTCAAGACCGCCGCCTTCAACCACTCGGCCAGCCCTCCCGGCCCGGTCAGTCTACGGACCGTCGCGGGCGCGCCCCGACCGCCGGCGGGGCGGCCGGGGCGCCCCGCCGGCGCGGTCGCGGCGGGAACGCGAGGACCGGGCGCTTCAGCGCCGGGCGGCCAGCGGGGCCAGCGCGCGCGCCATGTCGCGGGCGCGGGGCAGGTCGCGCACCGCGGCGGGGCGGCGCACGGCCAGGACGCCCTCGCGGGGTTCGGGGTCGGAGACGTCGAGCACCACGGCGCGCCCGTCGACGAGCATGGCGTCCAGGAGACGCTCGGCGTCGGGCAGGGCGACGACGACCCGCGAGCGCAGCAGGTGCCCGACGGCGGTGGTGCGCGCCAGGCGCAGCAGGAGCTTCTCGTCGTCGAGGTGGTTCAGCTCCGGGCGGCGCAGCAGCAGCCGGGCCAGCGCGGCGATCTCCGCGGCGGACGCGGGTGGGACGACCGCCTGGCGGGCGGCGGGGTGGACGATGCCGCGGCGCGGGTGGTGCTCCACGGTGACCTCCTCGGGGGGGTGCGTGCGGTCACCAGCCCCTCGTGGGCGGCCCGCTCCCCCCGGTTCTCGGCCTCCGGCTCGCGCGGCGTGATGGGCCGTCCGGGGGTCACTCCCCGCGCGCACCGGGCCCGGCGGGCGCAGGACACCGACCACCCCCCTGCACTACACAGGCAGCGTGACCGCAGACACGCGCAGTGGTGACGGGGTGGCGGCAGCGGACGGGGGGGCGGAGGGCGCCGCGGCCGGGGACCCGCCGCCGCCGGAGACGGAGCGCTCGCTGCGCGACCTGCTGGCGGCGCTGCCGCTGGGCGTGCTCGTCGTCGGCGCCGACGGGGTGCGCACGGTCAACGACGCCGCCGAGCGGGCGTTCGGGCCGCGCGTCGGCGAGCCGTTCGCCGGCGTCTTCCCGCGCAGCTCCCCCGGCGCGCCGCCGTTCGCGGTGCGCCGCGCCGACGAGTCCGGGAGCGAGCCGGTCGAGGTCGCCGGCCGCGCCGCGGACGGGACGGTGTTCCCCGTCGAGGTGATCGTCTCCCCCGGTCCCGGGCCGGGCACCGCGCTGGTGCTCGCGCGCGACCTGCGGGGCGCGGCGCGCGCCGAGGCGGAGCTGCGCCGCCAGCGCAGCCTCACCGCGCTGCTGCTGGAGTCCACCACCGACGGGTTCCTGGGCACCGACCGCGAGGGCCGGGTGCTGTTCGCGAACACGGCGGTGCGCCGGCTGCTGCGCCAGCGCGCCGCGGACCTGGTGGGGCGGCCGCTGGCGGAGGTGGGCCGCCGCCCCGCCGACGCGGGCGACGGGGCGGCCCCGGAGGGCCCCTCCCTGGCCGACGTCGCCGCCCGCGCGGCAGCCGGCGGCGGCGCGAGCAGCCGGGTGGTGCTCTGGTGCCGGGGCACCCCCCGCTCGGCCCAGGTGACCGTCGCCCCCGTCGTCGCCGGCGAGGAGACCGTCGGCAGCGTCCTCACGGTGCGCGACGTCACCGAGGAGGAACGGGTGGAGGAGCTCAAGCGGCAGTTCACCGCCGTCGTCAGCCACGAGCTCCGCACCCCCCTGACCGCCATCAAGGCGAGCCTGCGGCTGGTGACCAGCGGGGTGCTGGGGCCGCTGCCGGAGGAGCCTGCGCGGCTGCTGCGCATCGCCGACGAGAACGCCGACCGCCTCGCCGCCCTGGTGAACGACATCCTCGACGTCGAGCGCCTGGACGCCGGCACCGTGCCGCTGGAACCGGAGCCCACCGACCTGGCCGACCTGGCGCGCGCCGGGGTGGAGCAGCTCGGCAGCGCCGCCGACGCCGCCGGGGTGGAGCTGGTGCTGGCCGCCGCCGAGCCGGCCGTCGTGCACGCCGACCCGCACCGGATCGCGCAGGCGCTGACGAACCTGGTGGGCAACGCGGTGAAGTTCAGCGCCGCGGGCGGCCGCGTCGAGGTCAGCTGCACTCGCGGCGCGCACGAGGCGCGCCTGGCGGTGCGCGACGAGGGCCGCGGCATCCCCCACGACCAGCTGGAGGCGGTCTTCGACCGGTTCCGGCAGGTCTACGCGTCCGATGCGCAGCGGCAGTCCGGCAGCGGGCTGGGGCTGGCGATCACCAAGGGGATCGTCGAGCGCAGCGGCGGTCGGGTGGAGCTGCGCAGTCGGCTGAACGAGGGAAGCGAGTTCACGATCGTGCTGCCGCTTGCCGACACCCGGGAGGAAGCCCCCGACACCACCCGCTAGGAGGCCCCCGTGGCACGCACCGTGCTCGTCGTCGACGACGAGCCGCACCTGCGGGAGCTGGCCGCCCTGAGCCTGGAGCGCGTCGGGGGCTTCACCGCGCTCACCGCCGGCACGGCCGCCGAGTGCCTGGCCGCCGTCGCCGAGCACCACCCCGACCTGGTGCTGCTGGACGCGATGATGCCCGGCACGGACGGTCCCGGGACGCTGGCCCTGCTGCGCGCCGGTGCCGCCGGGGCGGGCGTGCCGGTGGTGTTCCTCACCGCCGGCGTGCAGCGGCACCAGGTGCGGGCGCTGGAGTCGCTGGACGTCCTGGGGGTGCTCAGCAAGCCGTTCGACCCGCTGGAACTGCCCGCGCAGGTGCGCGAGCTGGCGGGGTGGCGGGGGTGACCGCCACCGCCGCCGAGCTCGCCGCCGCCCCGCTCGCCGCGGGCCGCACCGCCCTCGTCGTCGACGACGACGAGCTGATCTCGCAGCTGGTGTCCGCCGGCCTGCGCGCCGCCGGCATGACGGTGGTCACCGCCTCCGACGGCCGCGAGGCCCTGGCGCGCCTGGCCGAGGCCGTGCCCGACGTCGTCGTCTCCGACGTGAACATGCCCGGCATGGACGGTTTCGCGCTGGTCAGCCGGCTGCGCGCCGAACCCGCCACCCGCGCGGTGCCGCTGGTGTTCCTCACCTCCCGCACCGACCCCTCCGACGCGCTGGCCGCGCTGCGCCTGGGCGCCGACGACTACGTGCGCAAGCCGTTCGACCTGCCCGAGCTGGTGGCGCGGGTCACGGCGAAGCTGGACCGCCCGCCGGTGCCGGTGGAGCAGCTGCTGCGCGACCCGCGCACCGGGCTGCTGTCGGTGGCCGCGCTGGCGGAGGAGACCGGCCGCGAGGTGGCCCGCGCGGCGGCCACCGGGCGCGACGGCGCGCTGGCCGTGCTGGAGGTCGCCGAGCTCGCCGCCCTGCGCGCCCGGTTCGGCGCGCGCGGCGAGGCGGAGCTGACGGCACAGCTGAGCACCGCTCTCGACGGTGCCGCGGCCGGGGCCGCCGGTGCGCGCGTGGCCGGCGCGGGCGGTGGCCGGTTCGCGGTGCTGCTGCCGGACACGGGTGCCGAGGAGGTGCACCGGCTGCTGCTGGCGCTGTCCGAGCAGGTGGTGCGCCGCCGCGTCACCGTCTCCGGCGAGGCGCTGGACGTCACCCCCGTCGTGGGGTGGGTGGCCCTGTCCGACGTCGCCGGGAACCCCGGCGGCGCGGGCACCGGCGCGCTGGCCGCGACCGGTGGGCGCGCCCTGGACCTGGCCGGCACCGCGGCGAGCGGCGCGGCCCGGCACCTGGACCTGCAGCCGGTGCGCTGGACGACCGGCACGGTGCCCGCCGAACCTGCGGTGCCCGCCGAACCTGCGGGGGGAGGGGCTGGGACCCCGCGCCGGGCGGCGCGCGGGGAGGTGTGGCGCGCCCGGCTGCGCACCCCGGGGCAGGTCGCCCTGACGCTGGTGCTGGGCGTCGTCGCCCCGTTCGCCGTGTACGTCGGCGCGTGGACCTGGAGCGGCGTCGACCTCGGCCCGGTGGCGTACGTGGGCGTGGTGCTCGCGCTGGTCGTGACGGCCACCGCGATCTGGCTGGAGGGTCTCCTGGCACTGGACCCGGTGCGCCCGCCGGCGGACACCGGCGGCCCGTACCCGCGCGCCTCGGCGATCATCGCGGCGTACCTGCCCAACGAGGCCCTGACGATCGTGGAGACCGTCGAGGCGTTCCTCGCGCAGGACTACCCCGGTGAGCTGCAGGTCGTCCTGGCCTACAACGGCCCGGACCGCCTGCCGGTGGAGGACGCCCTGGAGGCGGTCGCCGCGCGCGACCCGCGCTTCGTGCCGCTGCGGGTGGACGCTTCGACCTCCAAGGCCCAGAACGTCAACGCGGGCCTGGCGGTGGTGACCGGGGAGTTCGTCGGCGTGTTCGACGCCGACCACCACCCGGACCCCACGTCGTTCCGGCGCGCCTGGCGCTGGCTCGGCGGCGGGTACGACGTCGTGCAGGGGCACTGCGTCGTGCGGAACGGCGGCGCCAGCTGGGTGTCGCGCACGACAGCGGTGGAGTTCGAGTCCATCTACGCCGTCAGCCACCCGGGCCGCGCCCGGCTGCACGGGTTCGGCGTGTTCGGCGGCTCGAACGGCTACTGGCGCACCGACCTGCTGCGGCGGACCCGCATGCACGGGTTCATGCTCACCGAGGACATCGACTCCAGCCTGCGCGTCGTGGAGGACGGCGGGCTCATCGCCAACGACCCCGCGCTGCTCTCGCGCGAGCTGGCACCGACGACGCTGGCAGCGGTGTGGAACCAGCGGATGCGCTGGGCGCAGGGGTGGTTCCAGGTGTCGCTCAAGCACCTGCCCCGGGCGTGGAGGTCCCCGCACCTGCGCCTGCGGCAGAAGCTGGGCATGACGTTCCTGCTGGGCTGGCGCGAGGTGTACCCGTGGGTCTCGCTGCAGGCGTACCCGGTCGTCGCCTACCTGGCGTGGCGGGCCGACGGCTTCCGGAACCTGGACTGGACGGTCCCGCTGTTCGTGCTGACCACGCTCTTCACCACCTCCGTGGGCCCGGGGCAGACGCTGTTCGCCCGCCGCCTGGCGGTGCCGGAGGTCCGCCGGCAGCGCGGGTGGTTCCTGCGGTACCTGCTCGTGTCCTCGTTCTTCTACGCGGAGTTCAAGAACGTCATCGCGCGCGTCGCGCAGGTCAAGGAGCTCACCGGTGAACGGGAGTGGAAGGTGACGCCGCGCAGCGTGCCGGTGGTCGCGGCGCTGCCGACCCCCAGGGACGGGGGCGCGTCGTGAACGAGATCGATGCGATGCGCGCGCTGACCGCGGACCTGTGGGAACAGCTGCGCCCCCTGGTGCGGGCGCGGCTGTCCCAGCTGGACGAGTGGGTCGCCGCCGGCCAGCTCCTCGAGGGCCGCTCCGAGGCGGTGCGCACCGCGCACAACCTGTCCGGCTCCCTCGGCAGCTACGGCCGCCACGACGGCTCGCGCGTGGCGCGGGAGCTGGAACGGGCGCTGCTGGACGACGAGAGCCCCGGGCGGGTCGTGGACCTCGTCGCCGCCCTGCACCGGGCCGTGGACGCGTGAGCGCACCGGCACCCGGGCCGCCCGTGGACCCCCCGGGGGCCGGCCGCCTCGCGGGCCTGGAGGGCTACCGCGGCCTGGCGGCGGTGGGTGTCGTGGTCTTCCACGTCTACCAGGAGCTGCGCGTCGACGGCGCGTACTTCCTGGCGGGGACCCGGGCGCACGCGTGGCTGTACGCGCTGGACACGTTGGTGGACCTGTTCTTCGCCCTGTCGGCGTTCCTGCTGGCGCTGCCGTACCTGCGCCGCGCGGTCGCCGGCGAGCGCCCGCAGGGAGCGCTGGAGTTCCTGCGGCGGCGCGCCGTGCGGGTCGTCCCGCTGTACTACCTCGTCGTCACGGTGGTGTGGGCGAGCCGCAACGCCGACCTGCCCGGGGAGTGGCGGGACCTGCTGGAGCACCTGACGTTCACCCAGGTGCTCGACGACCAGCGGATCTTCTCCACCGTCGGCCCGGCCTGGTCGCTGGCGGTGGAGGTGCAGTTCTACGTGCTGCTGGCGCTGGTGGGGTCCGCGGTGTGCGCTGCGTGCCGCAGGCTCCGCCGGCGCGGCGCCCGGATCGGGGCGGCGGCGCTGCCCGGCGTGCTGCTCGTCGCGGCCGGGCTCGGCTGGAAGCTGGCGGCGCACGCGCAGGGGCGCCCCGGGACCGACTGGAGCACCTGGTTCTCCCTGCCCGCGAAGCTGGACGTCTTCGGGTTCGGGGTGCTGCTCGCCCTGCTGGTGGCGGTGCGCGGCACCGGCCCCTCCCGGGTGCTGTCGGCGGCGCTGCTGGCGCCCGCCGTGCCGCTGCTGCTGGCGGCGGTGTGGGCGGGGACCCGGGACGGCCTGGTGGCCGAGCTGCGGCACACCGCCGCCGGAGCGGGGTTCGCCTGCCTGCTGGGCGCCACGGTGCTCGCCGGAGCGGGCTCGCGGGCGGTCCGCGCCCTGCAGGCGCGGCCGGTGGCCTTCCTCGGCCTGATCAGCTACAGCCTGTACCTGTGGCACGAGCCGCTGATGCTGTGGATGGCGGGGCTGCCCGTGTGGCCGCAGCGCTCCAGCCCCGCGACGCTGCTGCTGGGCGTGGCTCTGCTGCTGCCGGTGGCGGTGCTGGTGGGGTGGGCGAGCTACTGGGTGGTGGAGCACCCCGCCGGGGCGCTGCGCCGCACCCGCACCGCCGACGGCCGCCCTCGCCAGTACTACGGCGAGGGCGCCGGCTGAGGCACCGCTCCCGTCGTCAGAGCGCGTTGTGGCGACGCTGAGGAGCGGCGGTTCAACGGGGCGTCACAGCGCATTGTGACCCGCGTCACACGAACGGCATATACGGTGACAACCGCCCCTCGGGCCTCACTACAGTCCCCCGAACCAGCGCCCCACCCCGCTCCCGAACGCGGCCGGTGCCACCGCGCCGAGCCACCACCCGAAGCCCCCGAGGAGACCCTTGGCCGCGACCACGCCCGCGCCCTCGACGACCAGACCCGCGGTGACCGCCCGGCCCCGCGGCTTCGACGTCCTGCGCATCGCCGCCGCCGCCGCGGTCGTGGTCAGCCACGCGCACCAGCTGCCCTTCGGCGACCGCGACACCCAGCCGGACCTCCTCGTCTTCGGCGACTTCGCCTTCAACCTGGGCCGCATCGGCGTCATCGTCTTCTTCGTCGTCAGCGGGTACCTCGTGTGCGGCAGCTGGCTCAGCGAGCCGCGGGTGCGCCCCTTCGCCGCCAAGCGCGCGCGGCGGCTCATGCCGGCGCTGCTGGTGATGCTGGTGCTCGTCGTCTTCGTCCTCGGCCCGCTGACCACCACGGCGGCGGACTACTTCGGCGCAGCGGGCACGTGGGAGTACTTCCTGCGCAACGCGCTCGTCTTCCCCTACGCGAACCACCTGCCGGGCGTCTTCACCGGCAACCCCTCCTCGATGGTCAACGGCGTCCTGTGGACCCTCGGCGTGGAGGTCGCCGCCTACGCGCTCCTCGGGTTCGCGGGCTGGCGCGGGTGGGTCTCCCCGCGCCACCTCACCGCGATCACCGCCGTCCTGGCCCTCGTCGGCTGGCGGCTGGTGTCGGAGAACGTCCTGGACGGGCAGCTCGTCCCGGTGGCGCTGCGGCTGGAGCTCATCGCCTACTTCTTCGCCGCCGCCGCCGTGCGGGCGTGGGGCTGGCGGCCGACGGGCCGGGCGGCGATCGCCGCGATCGCCGTCGTGGCCGCGCTCGTGGCCGTGCGGGCACCGCTGTCCATCGCGCTGGTGCCCTGCGCCACCGTCGTGGTCCTCCACCTCGGCACCCGCACGTGGAGCTGGGCCCGGCCGCTGACCGCGCTGGGCGACCCCACCTACGGCGCCTACATCTACGGCTTCGTCGCCCAGCAGCTCCTCATCGCCCACCTCGGCATGGAGGACGCGCCCGTGTGGTGGTTCGCGACCGTCTCGGTCGCGGCGGCGCTCGCGTGCGGGTACGCCTCCTGGCACCTGGTGGAGAAGCACGCCCTGCGCCGGCGCGGGCCCGCGCGCACCGCGGACCCCACGGCGGCCGGGACGGGTGCGCTCAGAGGAAGCCGGTGAGGCCGGTGACGGCCTCGGTGAGCATCTGACCGTGCTCCTGCTCGCTGAGGGACCCCTCGACGAGGCGGTGGTCCAGGACGCGGCGCACGAGCTCCACGGCGTCGGTGCGCGCCACCGTCGCGCCGTACCCGCCGACGGCCGGCTGCACGTCCAGGGTGCGCCCGTCCCCGTACGCCGGCCCGGCCAGCCACGGGCCGCCGGCGTCGCGCTGGACGAGGCGGCGCACGTCGTCGGGGTCCATCGCGAGGACCGCGTGCGCGATGCGGTCGAGGTCCAGGACGTCGGTCTGCTCACCAGCCACGGCGCCCAGCCTGGCACCGGGTGCGGCGCGGCGCCCGGTGACCGGGGTCGCGACGCGCCGGCCCGCACGCCCGCGGGGTAGCGTCGCCGGCGAGCACGGTGCCCGGACGCCCGGGCTCGCCCCCTCCGCGAACGAACGAGGAGCCCGCGATGACCACCACCCCCGCCGAGCCCGAGGGTCGCCTGCGCTACCGGTTGCTGACCGGCACCGACGACCGCGCGTTCTGCGAGAAGGTCAGCGCCGCGCTGGCGGAGGGGTACCAGCTGCACGGCTCGCCGTCGCTGACGTTCGACGGCGAGCGCGTCGTCACCGCCCAGGCCGTCGTCCTGCCCGGCCCGAACACCCCCCGCTTCGTCCCCGTCAACACCTGACGGACCCCCGCGGTGATCGAGGAAGTCGCGACTTCCTC